>JBDHYS010000059.1:0-7630 GCA_039811505.1 Paludibacteraceae bacterium
GGAAAAATTACACGATTTCTAAAAAAATCAAAATAATGAATACTTCCGTCATCTCGTTTTTTCTTAACCAAAACTGTGATGTCGTTTGAACTTGGGCTTGTATAAATTACACTTTGAGAAGCCATATCCAAAATATAGGTAAAATTATTTTCAGTAGCCACGTCGCTGATTGCTTTTCTCACTTTTTCCAAAATTGGAGCAGCCAAATCTTGTTGTTTTTTAGCCAAATCATTTTGAGCTGTTTGATTCAACGTAGAAATACGTTGTTCCATATCAGCCAATTCAGCTTGACGAGCTTGTTTGATGCTTTCAGAAAGTGTGGCTTGTGTGTCTTGTAATTGTTTGATTTTTGCAAAATACTCTTCACGCATTTTCAACAATTCATTTTCCCACTGATCACCGGCTTCTTTCATTTGTTTTTCCAATGTCTCAATCTCCGGCATCAACACGATAACCTCTTGCGAGTTGATATGTCCTATTTTTAGAGCTTGTGCCATTGCTCCAAGCGGGAGAAGTATCGCCAAAATAACGATAAATGCAATTCTTTTTGTCATTTTAATTTTAGTTTTTAATGTTTATTTTTTCTTTTATTTAAATTCAATGTTTTTATTTTGAATAGCCCAAT
The DNA here is from genome assembly GCA_039811505.1 of Paludibacteraceae bacterium. GTDB lineage: Bacteria > Bacteroidota > Bacteroidia > Bacteroidales > Paludibacteraceae > UPXZ01. The sequence continues at coordinate 626 of JBDHYS010000059.1, forward strand.
TTTTTCAACACCTCATCACTGATGTCTATTTTTGAAGATACAAACACAACGCTCATTGCAGAGTTTTTATCTACAATTAAATCGTATCCTTTTGCATTCGATATTTCTTGCAGTGCGTTGTAAACTTCGTCTTGAATGGGTTTTATCAAACTTTCTCTTTTTTTGAACAATTCACCGTTTTGCCCAAAATAATTGTGTTTCAATTCTTGTGCAGCTTTTTCTTTTGCGATGATTTCTTCCTCACGTTTCACTTTCATTTCATCACTCAAAAACACCAATTCGGTCTGATAATTTTTATAAAGTTGTTGCACTTCTTTCATTTTTACATCAATTTCCGATTGCCATTTTTTAGAAATTTGATTTATCTGTTCGTTTGCACTCTCAAAAGCAGGAATGTTTTTCATGATATATCCCATATCAACCGTTGCAAATTTCTGAGCAAATGAAAAACTCGCAAATCCAATTAAGAGTGTAAGTGTCAATATTATTTTTCTCATCTTATCAAAATTTTTTAGAATGTATGCTTATTGTATATCAAATCTTTTGCCAAACTTTTTAAAGAATGTTTAATCGTTTAACTGTTTAATTGTTTAATTGTTCTGTAGTTTATGCTACAACTCTTTTCCTATCACAAAGTGGAATTGGCTACCGTGTGGCGTATTGGAACCAACTTGTGGGTCGAAACCATATCCCCAGTCAATTCCCATCAGACCAAACATTGGCAACACGATTCTGACTCCTACCCCAGCCGACCTTTTTAAATTAAATGGATTATAGTCTGATATTTTATTGAAACTATTTCCTGCTTCCAAGAAAGTCAAAGCCCAAATCGTAGCAGATTGTTCCAATGAAATCGGATAACGAACTTCTAACGTGAATTTATTGTATAAGTATCCCAATTGTCTTATCGGATTTCCTTTATTGTCAAACTCATACGGTGTTAAAGCGCCGGTTTCATAACCACGCATCGACACATATTCATTGGCGTATCCGCTATAACCCATCATCCCGTCTCCACCAAACATATAGGTTCCAAATGGTGTTCGAGCATTTTTATTATAATGTCCGATAAATGCAAATTCTGCACGTGTCATCAAAACAGGTGTTTTGTTTATCGGCATTAAAGAGGTGAAAGTAGATGCATTAAACTTCCATTTGTGAAATTCAATCCAACGATATCTATCTGCATCGGGCATTGTGGGATCGGAGTAACTTTTTCCATTAATTTTTCCACCGTTTAAGATTGAATAAGGTGGCGTAACCTGCAAACCAAGTGAGAAATTAGAACCGGAACGTGTGAAAAGTGGATTGTCGGTTGAGTTTCTTCCAAGCGTAAGATTCACACTGAAATTATTAAAAGCACCATCCGTAACATTTGTTTCTTGACGATACCAATTTTTAATCATATAGCGTTGATAAGCCAATTCTCCATAAAACGTGAAATACATATCGGGCCATTTCAATCGTTTTCCATAACCCACAGCACCTCCAAGCATACGAAAATATTTATTTTTATCCACTTCCGTCTCGTAACTGTTGTTGTAGCCACCGTAACCATAATTATTTCCGTAGCCGTAGCCGTAGCCACTTCCATATCCGTAACCGTAACCACTGTTGTACATATTTTGATACGCTTCTAAATAGCGCGAGCTCATTCCGGAGGCTCCAGAATAATAAAAACTTACAGAAAGTGAGTTGGGGCGTTTTCCTCCTAACCAAGGTTCTAAAAACGACAAACTGACAGAACTGTAATAATTTCCATTGGTTCGTGCATCAATGGAAAAAGTTTGTCCTTCACCTTGCGGCACAATCCGATAAGAGGATGGATTGAATAAGTTTTGAATTGCAAAATTAGAGAATTTTAATCCGACACTTCCCACTAAACCTGCTGCACCCCAGCCTGCTGAAAACTCAACCTGATCGCTCGATTTTGTCTCTAATTTATAGGTTAAATCAACAGTTCCATTTTCCTCGTTAGGACGAATACCATTTTGAATATCTTTATACAGTTGTTCTTGATCAAAATGTTGCATCTGAGCTAAATATTGAATGGAACGAATAATGTCTTGCTGACTGTATAATTGTCCGGGTTTTGTAAACAATTCACGTCTTACCACATTTTCATAAACGCGTGTATTTCCTGTGATTGTAACTTCGTTGATTGTAGCCGGTTTTCCTTCTGAAAGGCGAAGCTCAAAGTTGATAGTGTCATTCACAATAGAAGTTTCAACGGGCTGTACATTGGAAAACAAATAGCCATAATTTTGGTAATCTTTCATAATGGCATCTTCATCTACATTCAATCTGTCCATCAAAAGTTTGTGATTGTAAATGTTACCTTTTGAAATTCCTAATTTTTCATTCAGATATTCATACGGATAAAGTGTGTTTCCTATCCATTTTATATCGCCAAAATAGTATTTATCCCCTTCTTCAACGGTAATATGCACTTCAACCGATTTTGCATCTACATTCACAACGCTATCCGAAACTACGTAAGCATCACGAAATCCGTGTTCGTTGTACAATTCGACAATGGAATTTTTATCTTTTTCGTACTCTTCTTTGATGAATTTTTTCGATCTGAAAATATTTTGAATTTTATTGTCATTGGTTTTTTTCATTGCTTTGTCAATCTGTACATCGGTTAAAGCATTGTTTCCATACACATAAATTTTCTTCACTTTCACTTTTTCCTTTTTATCCACATTGATATCGACTACCACAAATTGAGGTTTTGCAGGATCGTCTTTTTGATAAATATTGACATCGGCATTTGAAAATCCTTTGTTTTCCAAATATTTTTTAATCTCCAATTTTGCCCTATCCGACATATTGGGTGTAATCTGTTTCTCTTTTTGGATTCCGATACGAAGTGAAACATCTTCAATCTCCCCTTTTTTTAATCCTTCAAAATTTATTTCCGACACTTTCGGACGCATTGTAAGATGAATTGCCAACCAAACACTGTCGTTACTTACTTTTGATTGTTCGATTCCCACTTGCGAAAACATCGACTGTTCCCAAAATTTTTTCACTGCGCTGGTAATTTCGTTTCCGGGAATTTCTATTTTTTCACCAACAGACAATCCTGAAAAACCTATCAGCACAAAATCATCATAATTTTCGGCTCCCACAATTTTTATATCGGCAATAGTGTACGTTTTTGGGCTTCCGTAATCAATAGCGGCTTGATTGGAAATGGAGTCTATCTCGATTTCGTCTTCTACCGTTTGAGCAGAAGTGGAAAAAGCGATAAAAGCAAGAAAAAACAGGGATAAAAGTGATTTATAGTGCATAAATAATGATGTCAGCTTCATGTTGTAGTTTTGTTTTTTATTTTCCAAAGCGGCGATTTCTTTTTTGATATTCCACAATGGCTTCGTATAAACTTTCTTCTCTGAAATCGGGCCACCTTGTTTCGGTAAAATACAATTCGGAATAAGCTATTTGCCACAATAGAAAATTGCTTATGCGTATTTCTCCGCTTGTTCGAATCATTAAATCGGGGTCGGGAATATCTTTAGTCGTAAGATGTTGCGAAATAGCTTCAAGGGTGATTTGTTCAACTTCCAACTCACCCTTTTTAACTTTTTGAGCAATTTGTTGTGCCGCATTTGTAATTTCCCATTGGGAGGAATAACTTAACGCTAAAACCAAATTAAGTCGCGTGTTTTCACTTGTTGTGTCCATGCAGTTTTGCAGTTTTGCTCTTGCTTTTGGTGTCAATCGATCCAAATCGCCAATGGCTAAAAGCCGAATTTTATTCTCGTTTAGGCGTGGTGTTTCTTTTTCAATAGAATCCACCAACAATTCCATTAACGCATCGACTTCTTCTTTCGGACGACCCCAATTTTCGGTAGAAAAAACGTATAAAGTGAGGTATTTCACACCAATTTCAGCAGCGGCTTCTGTACATTCTCTTACAGAAACGACCCCTTCTTGATGTCCGTATATTCTATCTTTTCCTTGCTCTTTTGCCCAGCGTCCGTTGCCATCCATTATGATTGCAACGTGAACAGGAAGTTTATCTAAGTCTATTTGTTCTTTGAACGACATCTATTTTTATTTTAAATACGAAAAAAACTAAATTTATCGTTTTCTCTTATTATCTCTCTTTTTTATTTTTGGAGTTTTAATTTTTTGTGGCTGTTCCGGTTGGTAACAATCACAGTTTTTCATCCAAAAATCGTACGTTATTCCAATGCTGATGCCCGAAAGCAAATCGTTGTTCATTCCGTTTAAATGGGTCGGTGGAAAAGGATTATCAAATTGCGATTTTCCTTCTAAACCATCTCCAAGCAACCATTTATTGGCAAATTGCAAATTCAAATTGATTCTTTCAGCAATTTTCGCCTTAACTCCAAAACCAAACGAAGCTAAAAAAGCAACATTTTGATTTGGACTATTTTGATACTGCGGCATCCATACTGAACCGGCTCCGGCAAAAATGAACGGCGAATATTTTTTGCTAAATCGTTTGTATGGATTATTTTCCAAATCAAAAAAGTTAAACTCACCGACCAAATCAACCAAATGGAGCGGATTATTCAATTTCACCTGAAAAGCATTGTTTCCATCACGATAATGATACATTCCACCCACTTTTGAATAATCGTATCCAAATTTTAACGCCAAACGCTTGTTGAACCGATACCGAAATGTCAATCCTAAGTCTGGCTGTAAATTCGCCATATTTTTTGAAAAGAGATTTAAATCGGCAATTGCATTCACATCACCGGCATAAATATTCATTCCAATATTTGCTCCAAATTCAGCTTTGTAAGGGTCTTCTTGACCGGCAACGGACAAAAAAAACAGAACAAAAAACAAGCTCAAACATACGTTTTTATTGATGAATACAATCATATTTTCAAATTAAATCTTAGCCAATATAATGTACAACGTATTTTTGAGCAATAAATTTTGTACTTAGACCCTAATTTGACGGCAAAAATAATGATAATCTTTCTAATAATAGGTAGTTTATGAAAAAAGGATGAATTGATTTAACAATTTATTGCATATCAGAGAAAAAGATTCTCCATTACGTATTTGTTTTTTAAAATTTTTATATTCTCTTTTTTACTGTGCTGCAAGCAAATCAATCGCTTCATTTTCTTTTCTTGTCATCTCCTTTTGGGATTGTTCATCTTTGTCGTCTTGACCGCACAAATGCAACACACCGTGAATAATCACTCTGTATAATTCTTGCAAAAAATCGATATTTAGTTCCTTTGCATTGGACAAAACGGTGTCGATACTGATAAAAATATCGCCCGAAATGAGTTTTCCACTTCCGTAATCAAAAGTGATGATGTCGGTAAAATAATCGTGTTGTAAAAACTGACGATTTACCTCCAAAATTCGGCTATCCGAACAGAAAATATAATTAATTTTCCCCACCTTTTTTTTATGAAAAATCGCAACTTGATTAATCCAGCGAATTATTTTTTTTTCATCAAATTGAGGTTGCGAAGCGTCTTCTGTAATAAACTGAATCATAAAGAAACTTGAAAATATAATATGTAAAACTAATCACTAACACTAATCACTAATCACTAACTTAGTGGAAAAACAAATACCCCAAAAGTATGGCAACCGCAATTCCGACTAAATCGGCAATAAGCCCAACCACAACCGCATAACGTGTATTCGTAATTTTCACAGCCCCAAAATAGACTGCCAATATATAAAATGTGGTGTCCGTTGAACCTTGAATGATAGATGAAAGTCGCCCAACAAACGAATCGGCACCGTAAGTTTTCATTGTTTCTACCATCATTCCTCTTGCTCCGCTTCCGCTGAGAGGTTTCATAAATGCTGTTGGCAAAGCTTCCACAAAATCGGTATTGGCGCCCGTTAAAACAACAAGATATCGAATTCCGTCCACCAATAAATCCATTGCTCCCGAAGCTCGAAACATACCTATTGCCACTAAAATGGAAACTAAATAGGGAATAATTCCAACCGCCACGTTAAATCCTTCCTTTGCTCCCTCAATAAAAACAGCATAAACATTGATTTTTTTTCGTGCTCCCATTAATACAAATGCCACGATAATCGACAAAATAATAAATGCTGCCGCAAAACTCGAATAAGCCGTAATTTGCTCTTGCGACATTCGACTAAAAAAATAGACCAAACCCACAATTAAAAGCACCAAAGCTGCAAGAACACCCATCACAACACGATTGAAAAGATTAATTTTCTGAATGGCTGCAACCAAAATCAATCCTGTGAGCCAAGCACTCAAAGTAGCAACTACAATGGGAAGAAACACATCGGCAGGATTTGCTGCCCCAAATTGTGCACGATACATCATCACAGTCATCGGAATTAGCACCAAACCGGCAGTATTGAGCACCAAAAACATAATCATCGGATTGGAAGCGGTGTCTTTTTTCGGATTGAGTTCTTGCATCTGATTCATCGCCTGCAATCCCATTGGCGTAGCGGCATTGTCGAGTCCCAACATATTGGCTGACATATTCAAAAAAATACTGCTCAACGCCGGATGATTTTTTGGGATTTCAGGATAAATGCCGGTAAAAAACGGTGCAACCCAACGGGATAAAACGTTCAAAGCACCACCCTTTTCGGCAATTTTCAAAATTCCCATCCAAAACGTAAGAATGCCCGTAAGACCCAATGAAATTTCAAAACCCGATTTTGCAGAGCCAAAAATTGATTGCAAAATCTCATTGAAAACAGCACTGTTTCCAAAAAAAATCAGTTGAAAAAGTGCCACCACAAAGGCAATCAGTATAAATGCAATGAAAATATAATTTAATGCCATAAGCAGATGATAAAATTATATGTATAGAATGATGGTGTTTTTACTGCATCAATAAAAATTATTATCGCAAAAATACATTTTTAATTCGGAAATTCATTAAAATGATGATAATTTGTTTCCAAACCTAACAGGTACTTCCAGGCCTAACAGGTTTTAAAAACCTGTTAGGCCTAAATTTTCCCCATTTTTTATACAAAAACAAGATT
>JBDHYS010000060.1:0-7599 GCA_039811505.1 Paludibacteraceae bacterium
AACAGAAAAAATGACAGTTGGAACAAAACTCAATTCGTTTGCAAGGAAATATTATGGAAATCCGCATTATTGGGTTTATATTACCGAAGCTAATAAAGATAAAATTAAAAATCCGAATAACGTGCCAACAGGAATAGATATTAAAATACCGAAAATGTCGGCAGAATTGGTAAATCCGAACAACACGAAAAGTATCGAATTTGCAAAGAAACTACAATCAGAATATCTGAAATAGATTTCAATTAAATAATTATTAAAGTTGAAGTTTGTAAAAAATCAGTTTATCCGCTGATTCAATCAATTACAGATTTCAACTTTATTTTTCTATAACGATAGTTGAAAAATCTTTCGGATTGCGATGCGGAATTCTGAGAAGTACCAACACAATAATTGCTGCAAAAAAAGCCATTCCCCAATAAACATAGTGCATAGAAATATTGATACTGTTTCGGAGAAAAATTTTCGACTCCTCGCTTACAGCCACATTTTGCAAAGTTCTTAAAATATCGGCTGATTCATTCGAAACGTCAAAAGATGCACTTTGCAAACGGGTAAATAATGAATTATTAAAAATTGCACCCATTATCGCAGCTCCAACACTTTGCCCGAGATTTCGGGAAAAAATATTTGTGCTGGTAACAACTCCCCTATCCTTCCAACCAACCATAGATTGAATCCCAACCAAAGCAGGCGTAGAAAGCAACCCAAATCCTGCACCTAAAAGCACTTGATTAATTATTAATAAATAAACTGGTTGTGGATGCGGAATAAGTAAAAATCCAAAAGAAGAAACGAGCAAAACAATAGCACCAATAATAGATGTTTCCTTAAATCCGATTTTCATATAAAGTTTTCCGGAATAAGCCGATGCAACGGGCCAACCAAAACTCATACTCGCCAAAATAAATCCGGATAAAATGGTGCCCAAACTTAAAGAAGATTGACAAAACATAGGCAAAAGTGTGTCCGGTCCCATCATCACAATTCCCATTCCCACCATTGCCAGATTGGTGAAAGCAAATGTTTTATTTTTCCAAACCCAAAGCGGCATAATGGCATTGGACGATTTCATTTCGGTTCGGATGGTCAGAAAAACAAACACAATGATTACCAATAATAATATCAAACTTTGCAACGAAATCCACCGCCAACTTTGACCGCTTTCCAATAAAAAAACAAAAAGCAACGAAAGTGTCAATAAAATCAAAAATGCACCTTTGAAATCAATGATCGTTTTCGTTTTTTCAACTTTTTCTTTAAAAAAAGTGGTTATTAAAAATAACGAAACGGTTCCAATCGGAAGATTGATTAAGAAAATCCATCTCCAATCGACATATTCGGCAAAAGCACCACCAATTGCAGGACCTAAAATAGCACTGATTCCCCAAATGCTGGAAAGGTATCCTTGCACTTTCGCACGTTCTTCAACCGTGTAAATATCGCCGGCAATCGTATTTACAGTTGCCATAATCGAACCTGCACCCAAACCTTGCAAACCTCGAAAAACAATTAAAGAGGTGATGTTCCATGCCGTTGCACAAGTTGCAGAACCCAATAAAAAAAGCAAAATTCCGCCAATTAATATTTTTTTCCGACCAAAAATGTCGGTCAGTTTTCCATAAATTGGAATGGTAACTGTTTGGGCAAGAAGGTAAATAGAAAAAACCCAAGAAAACTTTGTAAAACCACCTAAATCGGAAACAATGTGAGGAATTGCGGTTGCTACAATCGTGGAGTCCATTGCGGCGAGCATCATCGTCATCATTAATGCTGCTAAAATCCACTTTCTCTTATCCGTTGCAACTACTTTTTGTTCATTTTCAACCATTTTGCAAAATTAAAACTATAAAATGAAACGTCGTGTCAATTTGTTTAAAATAAACTTAAAACAAAATTTTAAAAATACGTTTTAAATCTAAAAAATTACAAACGAAAATTTGTATCTTTGCATTAAACGATCTACAAACACTTACACCAAAATGACTACTGATGAAAAATATATGGCAAGATGCCTCCAATTAGCTCGATTAGGAAAACTTCACGTTGCTCCAAATCCGATGGTAGGTGCAGTAATTGTGGTAGATGGAAAAATTATTGGTGAAGGGTTTCATCAGAAATACGGCCAAGCACATGCAGAACCCAATGCCATAAAACAGGTTAAAAATCAAGATTTACTCACAAAAGCTACTTTGTACGTCAATTTGGAACCTTGCTCCCATTTTGGGAAAACCCCTCCTTGTGCCAATTTAATTATTTCAAAAAAAATAAAACGTGTCGTTATCGGAACGCTTGATCCCAATCCAAAAGTGGCAGGAAAAGGAGTGGAATTGCTTCAAAGCAATGGAGTGGAAGTTACAGTAGGCATTTTAGAGAAAGAATCCATTGAACTAAATAAAGCATTTTTTTGTTTTCAAAATAACAAAAGACCTTACATTTTATTAAAATGGGCTCAAACTGCTGATGGATTTTTAGACAAACAGAGAAAAGAACATTCCGCTTTGCCGTTGAAAATTTCAAATGCAGTTACCACGCAATTAACACATAAAATGCGAGCGGAAAATATGGCAATAATGGTGGGGACAAATACGGCAATTTTGGATAATCCTTCGTTGACAGTCCGTTTTTGGAGCGGAAGAAATCCGATACGCATTGTAATTGACAAAAACAATAAAATTCCTGAAAACTTTTCGTTAAAAAACGACCAAATCGACACAATTATCTTTACAAATTCCGATTTAACTGCAAAAAATACTAAAAATTTAACTTTTATAAAATTTGAGGAAGAAACACCCACGTTGAATTTTATACTTGATGAACTCTACAAAAGAAAAATTCATTCTTTGATGATTGAAGGCGGTGCAAAACTATTAAATAGTTTTCTCGAAGCTCAACTTTGGGACGAGTGCAACATTGAAATTGCACCAACAAACATCGGATTTGGGGTAAAAGCACCAGAAATTGATGTTAAGTACTTGGAAACAATAGAAATAATCGAAAAACATCAATGGCTCCATTTTCGAAAGAGCATTGTAGCGTTATAATTTTGAAAACAATCTATTTTGTACATTAATTCTTCATTATATTATTATGTTGCCCGGAATATTTTCAATCATACTTTCTGTTTTTTATGGTTACATTATTGTTTCCACCATTGTTGTTATTCTTTTAGAAAATAGAAATCCCGTAAAAACAATTTCGTGGTTATTGGTACTTGTTTTTCTTCCTTTTGTCGGAATTGTACTTTATATGCTTTTTGGACAAGATTATCGAAAAAGAAAAATTATTTCAAAAAAAAGTATTCAACGCATCACAATGCGACCTTGTGCTGCTTTCGATGTTTCGGTGCTTGAAACAAATCATATTAATATTGAATATTTAAAACTCGTTCAATTGTTAAAAAACAACAGCGAAGCCGATGCTTATGCAAGCAATAAAATTGATGTTTATGCAGAAGGTGAAAATATTTTCGAATCGATTTTTGAAGCTATCCGAAATGCAAAAGACCATATTCATATCGAATTTTTTATTTTTGAAGACGATACAATTTCCAACAAACTGCGGGAACTTTTAATCCAGAAAAGCAAAGAAGGAGTTCGTGTGCGGATGATTTATGATTACATCGGAAGTTATAAATTATCAACAAATTATTTAAGTTCACTCCGCAATGCAGGTGTTTATGCACGTGCTTTTCTTCCGATGCGATTGCGTTTGAGGCGGAGTAAAATCAATTATCGAAATCACAGGAAATTAATTGTAATAGACGGAAAAATTGGTTTTACAGGTGGAATCAACATTGCTGATCGCTATATTTATGGAAGCGAATTGGGAAAATGGAGAGATACAGTTGTCCGAATTGAAGGAGCAGGAGTTCACGGCATTCAAAAACTTTTCCTTATCGATTGGTATTTTGTAGAGAGAAAACTGATTGTGGATGAAAAATACTTTCCTATACCACAAAAGTACGATGAAAACATTATTCAAACCGTCTCTTCCGGTCCCGATACCGATTGGGAAGCAATAATGCAAGGAATTTGTGCTGCAATTGCATCAGCAGAAAAATATGTTTATATCCACACACCTTATTTTATGCCCAATGAATTGGTTGATGGAATAATTCAAATCACGTCTTTGAGTGGAATTGAAATTCGATTGATGATTCCAGATAAATCCGATGTTTGGCTAACAGATTTGAGCACATCAAGCTACTTAAATTGTATGTTGGAAGCAGGCGTAAAAGTATATAAATACCAAGGTGGAATGTTGCACAGCAAAGCAATTGTAATTGATGATTTTCTTTCCATCGTGGGCTCAACTAACATTGACGAGCGAAGTTTTAAGCAAAATTTTGAAGTAAACGCATTTATTTACGATAAAAAAACCGCCTTAAAGTTGAAAAAACTTTTTGAAGACGATATCCATCATTGCAAAGAACTTTCCATTGAAGAATGGAACAAACGACCCCGTTCTCAAAAACTGAAAGAATCTTTTGCGAGATTATTCAGTCCATTAATGTAATGCTAAGAAATCAACAAAAAATACTCTTTCAAAATTCCCAAAGCATAATCTCCACCATATTTATTGACAAAATTCATTGCGTTTTGATGAGCCAAATCATCGGCATTATCAGAAATCACTCGAACAACTTGTAGTGGAATGTTGTAATCGCTACAAACTTGTGCCACAGCCGCTCCTTCCATTTCTGCACAAACAACCGATGGTAGATTACGCACCAAAGCTTGTTTCATTTCATTGGTAGAAATAAACAAATCACCACTTGCAATATCTCCAAGTACTATTTTTGGATTGAGAATATTATTTTCTATTAATCTTTTTCTAAAATCTTTGTTTGTTTTCAAAAACCGATGAATTGCTTCCGACATTATTTCCACATTCGTTTCTGAAATTTCAAAAGAGGTTTTTCCTGTCAATGGAATTTCAAACCTTCTCAACAAAGGTCTTGCATCCATATCGTGCTGAAAAAGTCGCTCTGCCACAACAATATCACCTACATTGAGTGTGGGCAAAACAGAACCTGCAATCCCGGTAAAAACGATGGAATCTACTTTGAAATCCAATATCAAATGAGTGGCAGTAGTTGCGGAAGCCACTTTTCCCCATCGAGAAAAAACAGCCACTACATCTTTTTCAAATAATTTCCCTTTATAATATAATCTGCTTCCCCTCTCAAAAATTTCTTTATTCGAAATTTCAGAAATTATTTTATCCATTTCTTCGGGCATTGCACCCATTAATCCAATTGTCATAACATTGTGTTGTCTTCTTAATAATCACAAAGATATATTTTTTGATTCAAATTTGTAGCGTTTTGTTTTTCTTTCGATTATTTTTATATTAAACACACTTTGATTTCGTCATTTTTACTTACGAATGAATTTTTTCAAATGTGTTAAATTGTAAACTCCACTTAGCAAAATTTGATTTTTTAACAAAAAATTGATAGTTTATACAAATTTAATTCTTTACCTTTGCACCGATTTCTAATACAAATTTATTTTTATAGTCTTATTTATCTATCAGTTTTAAGCAATTGACAATAAATAAGTTTTCTGTAAGAGACATTTTATTCATCTTAAACATTTAACTAACGTTCTATGGATAATGTATCACTCTTCGTAGTTGTGCTCCTTGCCGGAATCGCACTTGTTGTGATTGGCTTAAGTGCTGCATTTCTACTCTCTCCAAAATCCATCAACTTTCAAAAAGGTGAGCCGTACGAGTGTGGTTTGCCAACACATGGTACTTCGTGGATGCAATTTCGCGTAGGTTATTATTTATATGCCATTCTTTTTTTAATGTTTGATGTGGAAGCAATTTTCCTATTTCCTTGGTCAACCGTTGTGCGTTCACTTGGATTAGGAGGATTAGTTAGTATTCTTATTTTTATAGTAATTCTTGGTTTAGGTCTTGCATACGCATGGCGGAAAGGAGTTTTGAAATGGACGTAAAGAACATTAAAATAAAAGCATTTCCTTCCGAAGAGTTTAAAGACAATGACACTTTGCAAGCGTACATTGACGAACTAAATGCAAACGGAACAAACGTTGTCGTTGGTAAATTAGATCAAATGGTCAATTGGGGACGTGCTAATTCGCTTTGGCCCCTTGCTTTTGCAACAAGTTGCTGTGGAATTGAATTTATGGCTGCGGCAGCTGCTCATTATGATTTGGCTCGTTTTGGGATGGAAGTTGTTCGCAACAGTCCGCGCCAAGCCGACTTGATGGTAATAGCCGGAACAATTGTACACAAAATGGCACCGCTTCTTCGTCGTGTTTACGACCAAATGGCAGAACCAAAATATGTGGTTGCAATGGGTGCTTGTGCTATTTCGGGAGGTCCATTTGTAAATTCATATCACGTAATCAACGGAGCAGATAAAATTGTCCCTGTTGATGTATATATTCCGGGCTGTCCGCCACGACCCGAATCGCTGTTTTATGGATTATTGCAATTGCAACGGAAAGTAAAAGCAGAAAAATTCTTTGGAAACAAACGAATTGTACGTGATTACAATCCTGCAACGTTAATCGATCCTAAAACAGGCGAAGCGATTGATCCAAAAAATACATTTGAAAAATAAAATACTAATTTTTATATACCCACACGATGGAAAATATCAAAAAGGTTGTATTAGATGCGGTAAATGATGCCGTTATAGAAGAAAAACAAAAATTGACCGTTACGGTTGCTCCAAAACAATTTCACACTTTAATAAAAGCACTTTATAATAATAAAGAGTTGCCTTTCGATTATTTAATCAATATAATTGGTATGGATTGGGGAGAAACATTGGGTGCAATGTACCATTTTTCTTCTTCCAAAGATATGTCGAAAGAGTTGATTGTCATCACATCAACTGAAGACAGAGAAAATCCTTTATTATATTCAATATCTGATATTTATCAATCTGCTCATCTTAACGAAAGAGAAGTTTACGCTATGTTTGGCATCCGTTTTATTAACAATCCGGATATGAGGCGTTTTCTTCTAAGCGATGATTGGAATGGATTTCCTCTACGGAAAGATTACGATGCAGATTCGTCACTAAACCCCATTTCAATTGCCAATAAGGAGATAATAGACATTGCTCCACGAATTATGGAAAATGAAAATGGAGAATTAATCGAAAGTACAACAGCTGTTTTTGATGAGAATGATTATATCATCAATATTGGACCACAACACCCTTCAACGCACGGTGTGATGCACTTTCGCACAGCATTAAATGGCGAAGTGATCAAAAAAGTAGATGTAAACAGTGGTTATATTCATAGAGGAATTGAAAAGTTATCCGAAAATTTAACCTATCCGCAAATCCTCCATTTTACAGACAGATTGGATTATTTATCAGCAAGCATTAATCGCCATGCAATGTGTATGTGTGTAGAAAAAGCTGCTGAAATTGAAGTTCCCGAACGTGCTGAATATATTCGTGTAATAATGGACGAATTGAATCGGATTAGTTCTCATCTTATTGCTTGGGCTGCACATTGCAACGATTTAGGAGCAACAACAGCTTTTGTTTATGGAGTTCGCGAACGTGAGCATGTGCTGGATATTTTTGATAAAACGTGCGGCGGA
>JBDHYS010000061.1:0-7565 GCA_039811505.1 Paludibacteraceae bacterium
ATATTCAAGCTCATCGAGGTGGAATGGCTTTGTATCCTGAAAATACGATTGTAGCCATGCTCAATGCGTTGGATTGGGGTGTGAATACTTTAGAAATGGATTTGTCTATTTCTAAGGATAAAAAAGTAATCGTTTCACATGACCCTGTGATGGATCATCGATACGTTACAACTCCAGATGGAAAAAATATAACCAAAGAGAATGAGAAAAATTATAAACTCTACTCGATGGATTATGATTCAATTATAAAATACGATACAGGTTTAATAGGAGACCCAAGATTCTCCCAAAGAAAAAAAATATCAACCCATAAACCGTTGCTTTCAGATTTGATAGACGAAACTGAGGCGTATGCAAAAAAGAATAACATTCCACTTCCTTATTATAATATTGAAATCAAATCGAGTAAGAAAAATGACAATGTATATTCGCCTTATTTCACAGAATTTACCGATTTGGTAGTGGAAGTAATCTTGAGTAAGAAAATTACAGAAAGAATTAATATTCAGTGTTTCGACATAAGAACTCTAAATTATTTACATGAAAAATATCCACAAATCAGATTAGCTTACTTGATTGATGTAAAATCGGATGATTTTGAAAAAAACATGAGTAAATTAAATTTTGTTCCTGAAATCTACAGCCCACATTTCAGTTTAATCAACAAAGAATTGATAAAAAAAGTACACAAAAAAGGTATGAAAATTTTACCTTGGACTGTTGATTCAGATGAAGATATATTGCGAATGTACGAACTTAAAGTTGATGGTTTGATTACTAATTATCCCGATAGAGCCATTAAACTTTTGAATTTCTCAAAAAAAGAGAAGTCTAATTATCTAAAAAAACAGAGAAAATAAATAATTAATTAACAATTAAATTTGCAAACACTAATGCACATGAAAAAAGAGTCATTATTTGAAAGTAATCTTTTTTTATTACAAAAAAGATTTAAAGTAAGTGCTTTATTAAAAGTGCTGGTTCTAAGCTTTTTTATAATCTACTCCACATCTTTTACAATTTCGGCAGAACAAACAAGTTCTGTGGAAGCAATGCAGCAAAAGAAAAACGGAAAAATATCTGGTGTTGTTAGAGATGATGCCGGAGAAGTTCTGATTGGGGTTTCAGTTACGATTAAAAACAGCAATTTAGGAACAATAACAAATGTAGATGGAAAATACTCGCTAAACAATGTACCTGAAGGCAGACATAATGTCGAAGTGAGTTACATTGGACATGAAAAGCAAACTCAAAGTATTTCTATCAGTAGCGGTGAGGATAAGCAAATCAATTTTGTGCTTAATCCGACAAGAGTTGAATTAGAAGAAGTTACAGTAACGGCGTTGGGTATTCGAAAAGCAGACAAAGCTTTAGGGTATTCCGTGTCAAAAGTTGGAAGTGATGATCTGAATCAATCTGTTTCGAGCAACTGGATGAATAGCTTATCAGGGAAAGTTGCAGGATTAAATTTTGACCAATCATCAGCAGGTCCGGGTGGTTCCATCCGTGTTACATTGCGTGGAGAAGGCTCTTTATCACATGATAAAAACACTGCACTGTTTGTAATTGACGGAGTGCCTGTGAGCAGTGACATAACGCCAAGTAATACAGAGGGAAGTTATGCAAATGCCGATGCTCCTATCGATTATGGTGGTGGAATGGGAGATTTGAATCCGGAAGATATTGAATCTGTTTCAGTATTGAAAGGTCCTTCTGCAACAGCTCTTTATGGTTCAAGAGCAGCAAACGGAGCCATCATTATTACTACAAAATCGGGAGATCGCTCAAAAGGATTGGGCGTTACGCTTAATACCTCGTTAACAATAGAACAAGCTGGTTTTTGGCCCGAATTTCAAAATGAATATGGAGCAGGAAATTATAGTAAAAACAACAGAGATGATGTGATGCCAAAAAATTTCTCTTGGTGGACTGTAGGCACAACACCTCGTTTTTGGTCGCGTTACAATTTTGGTGAAAAATTTGAAGGACAATTGAGGTATATGTATGGTTCAAAAAATTGGGAAACAGATGAATTTACCCTTTTGCCTTACGAACCAAAAGATTGGTATAAAGGTTTTTTCGAAACGGGAGTAACTTACAATAATAGCGTTACAATTGAATCCGGTTCAGGAAAAGGAAATTCTGTGAGATTTTCAATGAGAGATACAAGGAATGATTGGATTGTGCCAAATACAGGATATACATCTCAAAACTTTAATCTTTCTGTTACACAAAAAGTGAATAAATATATTTCTCTTTCGTCAAAAATGACCTATTATAGAAAGAATAGTGGAAATCTTCCGATGTCAGGTTATAGTTCTGCAACACCACTTTATACTTTAATTTGGGCTCCAGCAGCAATTGATATTAATGACTTTAAGGACGAATATTTTTCAGGAAGATTAATTAAAATACACCAAGAAGGTTTAGGTACAAGTAATTTGATTAATTACGATAGTGATAATCCATATTTTCAAGTGTACGAACATCTAAACACAATGGCAAGAGATCGAGTGTTTGGAAATGCAAATATTGATTTTACTTTGATTCCTGAAAAATTAAATCTCATTATCCGCTCTGGAATGGACTGGAATGGAGATTTCAGAACACAAAGAAAACCTTATTATTCTGTTTCATATCGAACAGGAATGTATCGAGAACAAAATGTAAACAGTTTTGAATTTAACAACGATTTTTTATTCCTCTATAAAGATGCGTTTGGAGATTTTGATTTAACTGCGAGTTTCGGAGGTAATAATATGGTTAATCAATACCGATCGGTAACACAAACTGCTCCTAAATTATTTACTTACAATGTGTATCAAATACAAAATAGTGATGGTCAAATTATTTCAAATAATTTTAGAAGAGAAAAATCAATAAATAGTTTGTTTGGTTTTGTGTCAGCAAATTGGAAAGGATTAATTTTTACTGAAGTCACAGGACGGAATGATTGGTCAAGTACATTAGCTGTAGGAAATAATTCCTATTTTTATCCATCAATCAACACAAGTATTCTTTTGGATCAAATCTTCAATTTCAAAAAGAATGCAAAATGGATAGATTTGATGAAAGTTAGAGCGTCTTGGGCAAATGTTGGTAACGACACAGATCCTTATCAGCTCGATCAGGTATATGCAAACAGCAACTTTACAAGTGCTTATAAATTATCCGGAGAAATAAAAAATAAAAAACTTAAACCGGAAAATATTGAAAGTTGGGAATTTGGAATTGATACCAGAATGTTTAAAAATAGATTGAGCTTTGATGTTACTTATTATGATGCAGCTACAACAAATCAAATTATTAGTGTGCCAACAGATTGGGCTACGGGAGCTTCTTCACAGGTGATTAATGCAGGAAAAGTTACCAACAAAGGATTTGAAGTTGCAGCTCGTTTCCAGCCAATTAAATCAAAAACATGGAATTGGATAATGAATTTGAATTGGAGTAAAAACTGGAATAAATTAGTTGAATTAGCACCAGGAGTTGAATTGTGGCAATTAAATACATCGAATACTGTCGGAAGTCGTGTGTTTGTTTATGCCTATCCGGGTACAGAATTAGGTAGAATTTATGGAACGGGTTATAAACGCGCTCCTGCAGGTTCTTTCTATATGGATGGAGATAAAAAAGTAGATGTTTCAGGGCAAGTAATTGTTGATTCATCGACAGGAAATCCAATTCTTGGAGAAGAATTATTGGATCTTGGAAGTATTTTCCCAAAATGGAAAGGTGGATTTACACAATCAATTAGTTATAAAAACATATCAATGAATATGACTTTTGCTGCAAGTTATGGCGGAAAAGCTTATTCAGTTACAAACTTTGCACTCTCCTATATGGGTAAATTAACCAACACATTAGAAGGAAGATACGAGGGATTAATTCACGAAGGAGTTAATCTCAATACGGATGGAACTTATTCTAAAAACACAAAAATCACTACAGATATTGTAGATTATTACAACACGATTATTTGGAATAGAGCAAATGTGGAACAAAATACGTTCAGTACAAGTTATTTGAAAATGAGAGAGGTTCGTTTGGATTATAAATTCCCAAAAAGTTTTATAACAAAAGTAGGATTTATCCAAACAGCAGCTGTTGGTGTTTATGCAACAAATCTTTTCTCAATTTCAAATTGGCCTCAATACGATCCAGAAGTTGCTTCATTTGGAGGTGGTTCACTTAACAGAGGTATTGAAACAGGAGGATATCCAATGACACGCACGTATGGATTTAACTTAAAAGTATCATTATAGAAATTTTGAACAATATGAAATACATTAATAAAATAGCAATTTTAATTGCATTAATCACATTTTCAATTGCTTGTACAGATGGATTTGACGATATGAATGAAAATCCGAACGTACCAAAATATTGGGAAATATCTCCGGTGAATCTGTTGGAAGAAACCCTTTTTACCGGAATTGATGGAATGCTCTACAGAACATGGCTTTTCAATGGTGAGTTGATCCAATACACCGTATCAGGAACAACAAACAATGCCTACCATCGCTATGTGATAGGAAATTCTGTAATGGCAGGAACTTGGAATAGTCTTTATATTTGGGCTGCTAACGCAAATCACATGAGACAATTAGCACGATTGGATGGCAAAAAAGATGAAAACGTAGAAGCCATTGCACTCACACTAAAAGTATTCTATTTATCAAATTTAACCGATATTTTTGGGGATATTCCGTGTAGCGAAGCTTTTCAAAGTCTTCCATATTATGATGATGAAAATAATTTTGTAGAAGAAACTAATTTCTTTCCAAAATTTGATACGCAAGAAGATGTGTACAAACAGCTTTATGCAACCTTAGAAAAAGCGAATGCACTCTATAATACAGGGTCTTCCATTAAAACACCCTCCAAGGATTTAATCTATGGTGGTGATATAAGCAAATGGAAAAAATTTAACAATTCGCTTTATCTGCGATTATTGATGCGATTAAGTAATAGAAGTTTATTAAAAATGACCTATTCGGCAGACCAAACAGTGGAAATGACTGTTTATGAAAAAATTAATGAAATATTAAACAATCCTATTGTTTATCCTATCTTTACAAGCAACGATGATAATGCTACAATTCGTTATTCCGGAGTTGCTCCTTATCTCAATCGATTTGGAAATGAGACAGAAGGGACGTTTAATGGAAGAAATGCTGCTGAACAAATAATTTCTATGATGGACGAGCAAAATGACCCACGTATTTCTACCTATTTTATACAAAGAGGTGGAGCATGGAAAGGAGTAGCAAGTGGAGCCGGTTCACAAGAGACTGAAACGGATGGTTCTGCCAGATTAAATAAGAAAGTTTTAGGAGAATTTACGTCCCCTTACTCAATAATGAAATACGATGAAGTGCTTTTTATCTTCTGTGAAGCAGCAAAAAATGGTGTAATTAGTGGTGGAGATGCGGTTGCAGCACAATATTATAACGATGCAATCTATTCATCTATTAAATATTGGATTGGAATTGATCCTAATAAAAAAGGAATTACAGATGAAACCATTGCCAATTTTATAAATAATTATGCACCTTACGATGGAACAATGGAAAACATCTTGAATCAAAAATACATTGCGATGTTCTGGAACGGATACGAAGCTTGGCATGATTATAGACGAACAGGATATCCTAAACTAAATATCGGTATAGGAACATTTAACAATCATATCCTGCCAAAGCGATTTGAATATCCATTAAATACAGGTTCTACAAATCCAGATAGCTATAAAGTTGCAGTGGATAGAATGAAATCAAATTATGGTGGTGGTGATAATATGAGAACTCCAATTTGGTGGAGTAGGGACGCAGCTACTATTAAATAAAACCTCAAATCAATTAAAGTCATGAAGAGATTTATTAAAAATATTAATAATAGAAAAAAAATCCATCTTTTGTTTTTATTATTATTTACGTTGGGATTAACCTTTTCCTCGTGTAAAGATGATAACGATATAATAGATACCGGTACAGATGTGAAATTTGGTTTGACCAACAAAAACAGTGAAGGTGCAGAATATGATGAACCAATGGCAGATGATTATATTTGTTCATTTAAGAAAGGTGGTGGAGCTCAATATTTTTACGTTGAATCAAATGTAGGTCAATGGACACTTGCTGCTGAAGAAGGATATGAAAAATTTGTTCAAATTTGGCCCAAAGAAGGGAAAAATGCCGGACGTTTTGGGGTGAAAGTGCTTGTTAATCCTACGGCTTACGAACAAAGTTTCTCTGTCAATTTGAAAAATGCAGCAGGTAAAGTTATGGGAAAAATACCCTTCTTTATTGAACCTTCCGATCCGTTTTTAACAATAAACTATTCTACTACACCAAAATATGTGGCATCAGTAGGTGAAAAGTTTGCTGTGAAAGTAAAGTCCAATATTGCTTGGCAAGCAACAACAGATTCAGAATGGATACAAATAAAAGAGGCAACGGATTCCACACAAAACATCGAAGTGATGACAAATCCGGGTTCATTACGCAATGGTTCGATTACATTTTCAATGATTGGTGTCGAGCAAGAAGTGAAAATGTACCTGAAACAATTGGATTTAACAAGTGATTTCGCACAAGCTAAAAAAATCACGATTACTGATTTAATGTCACGATTGGACGTTACAGGTGTAGGCGCAATTGAAGATAATGTGTATGTGGAAGGCTATGTAATTAGTGATAAAAATTCAGTAGCATTAAAGAAAAGTCAGATGGTTGTGCAAGATGAGAGTAATAAAGGTGTTTGGATTGAATTTTCAAACGATGAAGACAACTCGTATAATTTAAATGATAAAGTGAAGATTCATATGTACGGTGCTTCTTTTGTAAAAGATGCATCTACAAAAGCAAGTCGTGTAGAATCGTTCTCGCCATCATTTGTGCATGATGCTGCTCCTTCAAATGGAATAAAACCAATTGAAATTTCAGAATTGGTCAATCTAAATCAATATGAAAACGTATTGGTTACATTAAAAGAAGTGGAGTTTCCGTTGCCTTTTGGAACGTATGTAAATATCGTAGAAAGTGCATACAACACTAAACCTGCAAACTGGACTGCCACTGCAGAACCTTTTGCTGATGATACAGATGATTATGGACATTTGGTCAGAGATCGATATGGAAACACAATGAAGATGTACACAGCTCCGTCTTTCCTTGATAGATTTAAAATCACAATGCCTGCCGGTTCTGGTTCGTTGACAGGAATTATGATGAAACGAATTAAAAACAGTAAAACAAACTATATTATCCGAATTAGAAATAACGAGGACAATAAAGTTTCAAGAGAAAAAGGGTCAGCTTTATCTCGTGATGTTATGCAACTTGGACCTTGGCCTGTAAGGGGTGATTGGGCTGCAATTACAGCAAGTGTTGGTACGGGTACATTGAAGTTTTCTGGAAGACCAAATCAAAACTCATCTGTTGCAAGTACACCTGATGCTATTTATTTTGCTTCTTCACAAACTCGAATGGCTCCTGTAGATTTGAAACCTGACGGTTCTCCTTTGGTTGCTTACAACAACGATTTGTCTTATTGGGGAGTGA
>JBDHYS010000062.1:0-7494 GCA_039811505.1 Paludibacteraceae bacterium
TTGATTTTACATATTTTAATTTTTCGTAGTTTCGACAGTGTCATTTTTTGATGAAGTTTTCTCTATTAAAGATTTTGCGGTTTGTAGCAACTCAAAACTTTTAGTGTAAGATTTTGTAAGGTCGTTTTTAGCCGTTCCCCAAAACTCTGATTTTGCCCGATTGAAAGTGTCAAGTTGTGCACTGAAATTTTTATGAGCTTCTTCTAATTTTTCAATAGCAGATTCATAATTTGCTTTCACTGTTTCGTACTCCTTTTTTACTCTATCTGTTTCTCCTTTCATTTTGGATAATTCCTTTTTGGCATCGGAAGCAACAACTTCTTTTTGGTCGAAATTGTAAATTGTATAATCTTTTTTATCAACAATTTCTTCGACAATTACAACAGAATCATTTTCAGTAGATTCAATGTTTTCGTTGTTTGTTTTGTTGCAAGAGGATAAAAATATTGAGAAACTCAGAACAAAAACGGTAATAATACTGCAATTTTTTTTCATTTTTTAATAGGATTTAATTGTAGAAATATCATTAAACTGCAAAATTATAATTATATTTGTTGAAAAATAGATTTATAATGAAAAATATACTCTTTTTATTTATTCTTGGTTTATTTGTAGCTTGTTCGCCACAAAAATGGGTTTTGGTTGATTCCGTTGCAATTAATATTCCGATAGATTCAACAACTGATAAATTGGCAAGCAAAGAAATGGAACAATTTATAGCTCCATTTAAAGAAAATATTGATAAAGAAATGTCCCAAGTTATTGGAAAATCTGCATTTACGATGCGAGCTGGAAAACCTGAAAGTTTGCTTTCTAATTGGAATTCAGATGTTTATTTGCGTGCTGCATCTAAATTTTTGCAAGAAGATATTGATATGGCGGTTGTGAATATGGGTAGTTTGCGAGCCCCCATCACAAAAGGAGATATTACAGTCGGTTCTATTTTTCAGTTGATGCCATTTGAAAATGAATTGGTTGTACTTTGGCTCAAAGGTTCGGAAATCAAAAAATTATTCTCCATTATTGCTCAAGAAGGAGGTCAAGGAATAGCAGGAGCAACTTTGAAAATCAAAGACAATCAAATAGCAGAAAGTGCTATTCAAGGAGGAAAAATTGAAGATGATAAAGAATACAGCATCGCAACAAACGATTTTTTGGCAGGAGGAAATGATAGAATGTTGCCGTTAGCCACACCCGAAAAACGTGTTGATACGGGTCTGAAAATTAGAAATATATTGATGGAAGAAGTGATCAAAACAAATCAAAAAGGTGAAGAAGTAAGTGCAAAATTAGATAATAGAATTGAAATTTTGTAAATTGATGATAATTAATACTTTAATAAAATGATAACTTGGAATGAAACTTTAATCCGATTGGGCTTAGCTGCTTTGTTTGGAGCTTTAATAGGATTGGAACGGGAAAGAAAAGATTGGGCTGCGGGGCTTAGAACACACATGATGGTAAGCGTTGGTTCGTGTTTAATAATGATTGTGTCGGCTTTTGGCTTTGCTGATATTTTAGGAACTCCAAATGTTGGGCTTGACCCATCGCGTGTAGCCGCACAAGTTGTAAGTGGAATCGGATTTATTGGTGCAGGAACAATTTTATTTGTGAAACGTGGTGCAGTTATTCGCGGTTTAACAACTGCTGCCGGTTTGTGGACAGTGGCTGCAATAGGTTTAGCAACCGGAGGTGGATTGTATTTTGCAGCCGGAGCAACTACAGTTGTTGCTCTCATAATTTTGTGGATTTTACAACCATTTGAAAAGTTTTATTCCAAAAAATTTAAATACCATACACTTCGAATTGTAACATCAACAAAAGTCAGTTATTCCAATTTATTTGAAAGCTTGAAAGAAGTTGCCGGTTTGGATATGGAAGATTTTGTGGGCGAAAAACACGGAGATGAAATCATTTTCCAGCTCCGATTTGAACATAAACACCACATTAATATTGACGATGTAATCAATAGCTTAAAAGAAAATTCTGCTGTAAAAGAAATTTCTTGGAATCAATGATTTGAATCTCATTTTTACATTAATCGATAGGAATTAAATTTATTTTTTTATGAAATCTTATTTTATTATTTTATTCTCTTTGTTATTCTCTTTGTTAGTTGTGGCAGAAAAAGAGGTGAAAATTGTAATTCTTCACACCAACGATACGCACAGTCAGGTAGAGCCAGCCGAAAATAACAATTTGGGAGGTTATGCTCGTAGATTGGGAGTGATAAATAAGATTCGGAAAGAGGAGAAAAATGTTCTTTTGGTTGATGCGGGCGACTTTTCACAAGGAACACCGTATTTTAATTTTTATGGAGGAAAAGTAGAAGCAAAAGCCTTACAGTTAATGAAATACGATGCCGTAACTTTTGGAAATCACGAGTTTGACAATGGAATTGATTCGTTGGCAGTGCTTTTGAAAACGATAAAAATACCACTTATAAATGCAAATTATGATGTTTCAGAAACTGTATTAAACGGCTTGTTTGAGCCATTTAAAATTATTAAAAAAGGGGGGGTAAAATTTGGAATATTTGGTTTAGGAGTCGATTTAGTTGGTTTGACATTTGATAAAAATATAAAAGGGTTGGTCTATAAAAATCCGATTGAAGTAGCAAATCAACTATCTGATTATCTGAAATATGAAATGAAATGTGATTTTATTGTTTGTCTCTCTCATTTGGGCGTTAATCCACTTGATAATACGCCTACAGATTATGATTTAATAAAACAAAGCAAAAATATTGATGTAGTAATAAGTGGACATTCGCATGTGTTGAAAGTGAACGAGCGAGTAATGAATGCTGAAAATAAACCTGTTATTTTGTCTCAAATGCAAAAAGGAGGTTTTTATTTAGGTCGAATTGATTTAACTTTTCAGAAAAAAAGATAGATTTATTGTTGTTTTCTCAATTTTCCAATTAAAATACTGCCAATAAGAAGTGGAATCACAAAATTGACAATCCAAAGCAAAACACTTGCTAAAATAATTCCAATTTCATTGTGAGTGATGGCTCCAAACACCAAAACTGCAGCTGAACCTCGAATGGCAGGTTCTGTAACTGTGAACGATGGTGTGAACGTAATGATTAAGTAAGTGGTTGAAATAGCTAAAATTGCTTCATAAAACGACACGTCAATTTGAAGAAAAAGGAGCATTAATAAATATTGTCCAACGAACACAAAATAACGGATAGCAGATATACCTAAAACTCCCAGATGCTCATTTATCGTAAAATCAGAAATACTTCCTGCGGCTCGAATAAATTTTATCATCCATTTTTTTCCTGAATTTTCATATTTTTTTATCCACTTTGGAAAGAAAAAATAGATTATCAAAAGAAAAATTAAAATGGCAAAAACCGCTATTAAATAATAGTGAAAAGTGGCAACATTATTCCAACTTAGGAAATAAAACAACGCACTGAATATCCCAAAAAATGTGATAATCATTGTTTGTGTCAGTCCGCTTACAATGCTTAATCCGATTCCTTCCCATTGTTTTTCTTTTGGTAAATATTGGATTCTACCAGCAAATTCTCCTATCCGATTGGGCGTAATATATCCGGTTGTTAATCCGGAAAGAACAGATTTTATTGCATCACGGGCAGCAAGTTTTGTCGTATATGATGTGAGAATTTGCCATTTTTTTGCTTCCAACCACCAATTTATCGGCATCATCAGCATTACTACTACAAAAAAGATGAAAGAAAATGAATTTACAGTTGGGAAATAGTGCAATAAATCATCCCAGTATTTGATTTTAGAAAATTTATAAATTAAAAATCCATACGTAGCAATCAATACAAGCCACTTAATGAGATTGAAAATTTTATTTTGAAGATTCACTGTTTTTGGTTCGAAAAGTATATATTTTTTGTAGAAAATAGCTTATAACAGTCGTGATTATCGAAACGATAACATTTGCCACAGACGGGAAAATTCCAGCTCCTTCGTGTAGGATTTTTAATCCTAAATAATTGACAAAAAGATTAAAAATCGCCACTTCGACATATCGAACCAATTGTTTTCTCCCCTTTAATTCAGAATGGGTGAAAGTAACGTACTTTTGAAGCAGAAAGCCTGTAAAAGTAGTGAGAATAAAATTTGCAACCAATGAGGCAACGTGTCCGCTAAGGGTTACAATCAACAGATTTACAAGCCGTTTCTGAATAATAAATTGGTAAAAGACGAAATAAGAAAACCAAGAGAAAACAAGATTTAAAACTCCCGAAAAACCGTATCTAAAAAACTGAATGCTAACATATTTTCTAAAAGGCGGATAGAAAAAATCAATCGTATTCCGAATCTTTTTCCCTAAATATATAAATAAACGTCGAATCAATTTTTTAATTTTTGAGCTATAAAATGCGAAATTCTTTAGGTAAATTGGATAATTTTCTTTACTTTTGCGAAAAGTTTGAACAAAAACAACTGCAAAGATAAAGAATATATCAATAAAGTTGTGTTTTATCTATTATCAATTTTTCAGTTTTAATATGCCACCTGACGATTACCACCAATATGAGACAAGTCCGAGCCAAAAAATATTTGGGACAGCACTTCCTTATCGATCAGGATATTGCAAGTCGGATTGCGGAGAGTTTACCTTTGCGTGAAGTTACTCCTGTGCTAGAAATTGGACCCGGAATGGGCGTTTTGACCCAATATTTACTGAAAAATCCTCTTGTACAACTTACGGCAGTAGAAATTGATACAGAATCTGTAATTTATTTACAAAAACATTTTCCCCAACTCAATGTGATTGAAGATGATTTTTTGGAGATGAATCTGAAAAATTTATTTACTGAAAAATTTGCTGTTATAGGAAATTTCCCGTACAATATTTCAAGTCAAATTTTTTTCAAAGTTCTCGATTATCGAGATCAAATCTTCACTGTTTCGGGTATGCTTCAAAAAGAAGTAGCAGAAAGATTGTCTGCAAAACCGGGTAAAAAAGCGTATGGTATTTTAAGTGTCTTTATGCAAGCATTTTATACAGTCGAATATCTTTTCACGGTTCCTGAGCATGTTTTTGACCCACCTCCTAAGGTCAAATCGGCTGTTGTTCGCTTTACCCGAAATGAAGTTACTCATCTCAATTGCAACGAAGAGTTATTCAGAAAGGTGGTGAAAACAGCCTTCAACCAAAGACGAAAAACATTGCGAAATTCGTTGAAAACATTTGTTGAAACAAAAGATTCGTTTTTTGAAGATGCTATTTTTAATCTTCGTCCCGAACAATTAGATGTGGAAGCATTTGTAGATTTAACAAATCGAATTGAAAGAAAAATGATGAATTAAAATTGTCCTTTTTTCTTCTACTATATTTTCACTGTTTTGCATTGTTTTCACAAAAAAAATAGAACGATAAACATTGAATTATTATTCAAAAAAACAATAAAAATTAGGAGAAAGCAGAATGACAAAATTTTCATTGGAAGAGATAGAGAAACTCCATCCGTACGATTTAGCTGAACGTGTATCAGAGCTTCACGAAGACGAACAAGTGATTTCTTTTATGATGCTTCCGGGCAAAATAAAGGGAAATACGTTTAGTTATTTGTCTTGGGATTTAAAAGAAAAGATTTTATCATCATTGGGAACAAATGAGATTGCCGGTATTTTAGAAACGATGACTCCCGATGATAGAACGGCTGTGTTTGAAGATTTTCCAGATACAATCGTAAAAGATGCAGTCAATTTTCTGTCGCCCGATGAACGAAAGATTGCAATGCAATTAATCGGTTATGAAGAAGAATCGGTAGGAAGAATTATGACACCTCATTATGTGCAGGTTCATCCCGATTGGACTATTAAGAAAACATTGCAACACATAAAGAAAAACGGTCAGAAAGCTGAAACATTAAACTATATTTATGTAGTTGATGAAAATCAAAAACTCATTAACGATATTCGTATTGGTCTCGTTTTGATGGCAAACAGCGATGATTTTATTCGCGACTTGATGGGACCTACTTTTACAGCACTTACCACCACTCAAAGCAGTGAAGATGCGGTGGAGATTTTCCAAAAATATGACAGATCGGCACTTCCGGTCGTTACGGAATCGGGAATGTTGGTCGGTATTGTTACTTCCGATGATATAATTGACGAGTTAGAAAAACGCGACACCGAAGACATTCAGAAATTTGGGGGTATGGATTCGTTGGATATGCCCTATATGAATGTTGATTTTTTCACTTTGATAAAAAAACGTGCCGGCTGGTTGGTTGTTCTTTTTCTGGGTGAAATGCTTACAGCTTCTGCAATGAGTTATTATGATGAAGAGATAGGAAAAGCGGTGGTTTTAGCACTTTTTGTGCCTTTAGTAATATCAAGTGGTGGTAATTCCGGTTCGCAAGCTGCTACTTTAATTATTCGTGCGTTGGCAATTCAAGAAATAAAATTGAAAGATTGGTGGTATGTGATGAGGCGTGAAATTTTTTCCGGTTTTACTTTGGGTTGTATTTTAGCAATCGTAGGTATAACGCGAATTTTATTGTGGCAAAAAGCCGGACTGTACGATTATGGCGAATATTCTTTTTGGATTGCAATGACAATTGGAGTTTCGTTAATCTTCATTGTCCTTTGGGGAACGCTGACCGGCTCAATGATACCTTTGATACTTAAAAAACTCAAACTCGATCCTGCCACTTCTTCAGCGCCATTTGTTGCCACTTTGGTGGACGTAACGGGATTGATTATTTATTTCTCGGTTGCAGCAATGTTATTAACAGGAAAATTATTATAACTATCTAAAAAACAATCACTATATGTCTGAAACAAGAGTTTTTTATCACGAAGATAATAAAATAAAAATTTCTAAAAGTCTTGACATTATTACAAAAATAGAAACGAAAGACATTATTTGGATAGATTTGAACAATGTGGCGGTAGATGTTGAAACTCGTTTGGAGCAATTTTTGAAAATTTACATTCAAGAAGATGAAGAGATTGAAGAGATTGAAATAAGTTCTCGTTACATCGAAACAGATGATAGTCTTGTTGCCAATTCCAATTTCTTGTTGGATAATTTTACATTGGAGCCGGTTTCATTTATTTTGAAGAATGGCATTTTGGTTTCGGTTCGAGATATGGATTTACGCTCGTTTAATGAAACGGTGAAAAAAATATTTGCCAATTCGTCTGCTTTTCCGTCCGGATTTCATGTGTTGGTGGCTTTGTTGGAAACAAGAGTGGAGTACGATGCAGACGTGATTGAAGATACAACGGATATGATTACGAATCTGAGTAAATCACTTGATGCTTCATCGGATCCGGATGAAGAGGTTTTGATTCGAATCAAAGATTTGCAGGAAAAAGTGATGGTGCTTCGACAAACAATCATTGACAAACAACGGATTATCTCCAATATGCTTAAAAGTAGATTGTTTCCAAAAGAATTGTTGCCGCGCCTGACGATGATTATTAAAGACATTAACTCGCTTTTTGAATACACCCGTTTTGGTTTTGAGCGTTTGGATTATTT
>JBDHYS010000063.1:0-7483 GCA_039811505.1 Paludibacteraceae bacterium
TTTTGAAAAGGATTGGAAGTATGCTGGTTTTTAAACAAAAAATACTCGTAATTCATTGTTGCACGATTGACTTCATCTTTCGGATTGCTCAAAAAAGTCAGAACAGCCATTATAAAATTCACAGCAGAAGATTGCGACAACGGTAAACCCTCATTTCCAACCACATTATACGTCATATCGGGACGTGCTTCGGAGCTTTTTTTATAATTGAGTAAAAAATTTGTAATTTTTGCGGCTTCTTCCTTTTTCCGAACCAAAAAAGCCACATCAGCAGGTTTAAAACCTCTATCCACCAAATCTTCAAGTAATTTTGGAATTTTCTCCAAACATTTTTCTTCAAATTTTATCGAATCATCGTCTTTTTTCCCATCTTCGGGTATAAATTCAATTCTAACATATCCTTCTTCGGCTTTTTCTCTAAATTTTTGTTCTACTTCCTCTTTTTTATACGCATTTTTTATCAGAGAACTTAAATTTGCATACAAATCTTTATTCAGTTTTGATGCTTCAAACTCCGCATTCAGAGCATCTTGAATTAAATTGGCAGAAACAGTAAAAAATTGGTTGTTGAATGAAATAATATTTTTATCACTTCGCCAATTGGTAGATAATGTTTCCAGTTTGATAGGAAAATTTGATAAATCTTTGGATATTTGATCGTTGAGCAATTGCCATTCCGAATTTCTGAATCGGTAAATGCTTTGCTTAATATCACCCACCACCATATTGTAATTGGAGCTCGACAAACTATTTATGATGAGCGGCTTGAAGTTTTTCCATTGCAAAACAGACGTATCTTGAAACTCATCAATCATAAAATGATCAATTTTTGTTCCCACTCTTTCATAAATAAAAGGAGCATCGCTGTCATCAATTATCTTATTGAGGAGCAGATTTGTATCCGAAATAAGCAAAATGTTTTGCTCATCGGTCAGTTTTTTCATTTGGAGCGATAAATCTGCAAATACACCCAATATGTTGAGGTTTTTCAAGACTTGCTTGGCGGAATTATAATAAACAATTTCCTCATCTACCATATTTAAAATGGCTAAAAGCCGACTTTGCAATCCAGAAGAATAACAGTTTTGAAATGCCATTTTGACACTTGCTTTGGCAGTTTTTGTATAGCAATTCTCCACATTTTCTGCATATCCTCTAAAAGTCTTGGAGGGATCAAAGTCTATTTTTCTAAGTTTATTCAAAGTAGATTCTAACTTTTTACCGGAAAAATCCTCCGGTTCAATGCCGTTTTCAGCAATAAATCCCATCAAATCATCGACTAAAAAATTGATTTTTTTTTCGTATTCCGATACAATTTGATACAAATCATTTTTGTATTCTCTCAAAAATTTTCGGTCTTGCAGTTTATCGTGAATTTCGTGGGCTTTTATTTGAAAATCTTCTTTAAAAAGTTGTATTCCAAGCGAAAAAATAGTACTATTCAGATTCCAAGCTTTTTCTTGTTCGATGTTTTCTTCTGCCAATTCCGTGAGCCATTCAAGCAGTTGTTTGTTTTCATTATCGGACAAATTAATAAACAGATTATCAACCGCTTGTTGCAAAACATCAGTACCTTCCAATTCCAATCCGTAACCTGAATTTACTCCGATTTCATGAGCAAAAGTACGTATAACTTGTTGAAAAAAACTGTCAATCGTACTGATGGAAAAAGCCGAATAATCGTAAAGAATTTGGATAAGAATTTTCTTTGCCGTTTGATTTACTTCCTCTTCATTTTTTGAGAAATGGGTCATCAAAAATGCCCGATAATCCGATTTTTCACCTTTCGCAAGGGTGTTTAACTCTTGAAGAATCCGCGATTTCATTTCGGCAGTTGCTTTGTTGGTAAATGTTACAGCTAAAATTCTCCGATGAGGTAGTTTTTCATATTTCAATCCGCTAAAAAGGAGAAAAATATAATCTTTTGTGAGCTGAAAAGTTTTTCCCGAACCGGCAGAAGCTTTGTAAATGGTAAGATTCGTGAGTTCTTTTCTATTTTGAGAATTGTCCGACATATTGATTGGAATTTTTAATGGTAATAGAAAAGCAAAGATAATTAAAAACCTAATATCCCAAAAAAAAGAATTAGTGGATATATTTTAGAATAAAAAAAGCCACTGCAAACGAATTATTTGCAGTGGCTTGAATGGGGATTTTTAATTCTAGTTTATTTTACTTCTTCAAAATCGACATCGGTTACATCACCTTGTTGAGGATTATCTCCTCCGGGTTGTTGTGCTCCAAAATCTTGTGGTCCGGCTTGTGCGTTTTGAGCATTGTACATATCTTGACTTGCCGCTTGGAATGCACTGTTTACATCGTTTGTAGCAGCATCAATTCCGGCTAAATCTTGATTTTTATGTGCTTCTTTCAATCTTGCCAACGCACTTTCGATAGCTCCTTTTTTATCGGCAGGAATTTTATCGCCAATTTCTGACAATTGTTTTTCTGTGTTAAAAATCAAACTATCTGCATGGTTCAATTTATCGACACGTTCTTTTTCTTGTGCATCAGCAGCAGCATTTGCAGTAGCTTCTTCTTTCATTCGTTTGATTTCTTCATCACTTAATCCGGAAGATGCTTCAATTCGGATATTTTGTTGTTTTCCGGTTGCTTTGTCTTTTGCCGATACATTTAGAATACCGTTTGCATCAATATCAAATGTAACTTCAATTTGTGGTTCGCCTCTTCTTGCAGGCATTATTCCGTCCAAATGGAAACGACCGAGTGATTTGTTGTTTGCAGCCATCGGACGTTCGCCTTGAAGAACATGAATTTCTACTGAAGGTTGATTGTCAGCAGCCGTTGTAAATGTTTCCGATTTTTTTGTTGGAATCGTTGTGTTTGCTTCGATTAATTTTGTCATCACGCTTCCCATTGTTTCAATTCCCAATGAAAGTGGCGTTACGTCCAATAACAGAATGTCTTTCACATCGCCGCTCAACACACCGCCTTGAATTGCTGCTCCAAGTGCTACAACTTCATCCGGATTAACACCTTTTGATGGAGATTTTCCAAAGAATTTTTCAACGGCTTGTTGCACAGCAGGAATACGTGTCGAACCACCCACTAAAATCACCTCGTTAATATCATTCACTGTCAGATTAGCATTTTTCAATGCAGTTCGGCAAGGTTCGATTGTGCGTTGTACCAAATCGTCCACTAATTGTTCAAATTTTGCACGTGTCAATGTTCTTACCAAGTGACGTGGAACACCATCAACAGGCATAATGTAAGGTAAATTAATTTCAGAAGAAGTGGTATTTGACAACTCAATTTTAGCTTTTTCTGCTGCTTCTTTTAAGCGTTGCAAAGCCATTGGGTCTTTTGACAAATCTATTCCACTGTTTTCACTTTTAAATTCATTTACAAGCCATTCGATTATTCGTTGGTCAAAATCATCACCTCCCAAATGCGTATCACCATCGGTTGATTTTACTTCAAAAACGCCATCGCCCAATTCAAGAATAGAAACGTCATGCGTTCCACCACCACAGTCGAACACTGCAATTTTCATATCTTTGTGTGCTTTATCCAAACCATAAGCCAAAGCAGCGGCAGTTGGTTCGTTTATAATTCGCTTCACTGTTAATCCTGCAATTTCACCCGCTTCTTTCGTAGCTTGACGTTGCGAGTCGTTAAAATATGCCGGAACAGTAATTACTGCCTCTGTAACTTCTTGACCTAAATAATCTTCTGCTGTTTTTTTCATTTTTTGAAGTATAATAGCAGAAATTTCTTGCGGCGTATAAAGGCGTCCGTCAATATCTACTCTTGGCGTATTGTTATCACCACGAACGACTTTAAATGGTACGCGATTAATCTCATTTGCCAATTTATCAAACGTTTCACCCATAAATCTTTTGATAGATGAAACCGTTTTTGTTGGATTTGTTATCGCTTGGCGTTTGGCAGGATCACCCACTTTCCGCTCTCCACCTTCAACAAAACCAATCACAGATGGAGTTGTACGTTTTCCTTCGTTATTCGAGATAACAATAGGCTCGTTTCCTTCCATCACGGAAACACAAGAGTTTGTGGTTCCTAAGTCAATTCCAATTATTTTTCCCATAATGTTTATTTGTTTTATTTTATTTTCAAGTTTTAATTCTATTTCCTGCTCTTAATTTTACAAATGATGTGCCATGCCAAATTATTGATTTCAGCAACCGTTTAGATGACAAAAAAGTGTGAGAAATTGCCAGATTTCTGCCTTTTTGTCATAAAAAAAGTCTAAAACAAGATTGAAATAGATTATCGAAATAAGGAAAACGGAATATGTTTTGAGTTTTTTTCAATTTTTATTATCAATAAATTTGTCATTCTCAAACAAATGTACTACTTTTGTCGTCCAAATTTCAGCGTAATCTCTGACAGCATACAAATGAGCCTGTGAATATTGCGTATAGTTTCAACTTAAAATATTATTTTAATCATGGATTTAATAAAAGTTGCAGAGCAAGCTTTTGATCAAGAAAAAAATTTCCCAGTTTTCAAAAGCGGCGATACAATCACTGTAGGATATCGCATTATAGAGGGAAACAAAGAACGTATTCAAGAGTTTAGAGGTGATGTTATTAAAATTAGCGGTCATCAAAACAAAAAAAGATTTACTGTTAGAAAAATGTCAGGAAACGTTGGTGTGGAGCGTATTTTCCCAATGGATTCTCCTTTCGTAGAAACAATAACAGTAAATAAAAGAGGAAAAGTTCGTCGTGCAAAATTATATTATTTACGAGCTCTTACAGGTAAAAAAGCCCGTATCAAAGAGAGACGTTACTAATTTTTCACTTGAAACAAAGAGAACAGTAAGAGAAATTCAATCTTGGATTTCTCTTTTTTTTAAAATTTCTTTTGTATTTTCAATTTTTATGGCTCAAAATTGTCATTTTATCCCTAAAAAAAACAAAACTTTCTACTAAAATAAGATAGTGTGTGATTTGTTTTTTAACTTTGTCTTTTAATATTCCATACAAAAACAATATCTTGTAAAAAATGAATTATTCGTTACTAAAAAATTGGTTGCTTGTTCTTTTGATTTCAATTGGTTTTATCAGTTGTTTGGGAGATTCAAGCAGTGTTGCAAATCCATCAAGCGATGCCTCAATAAAAGGAATATCAATTCTTAAAAACGACAGTTCGCCAAACGCATCTTCGGCTGTTTTTACGATTGACAATGTTCTTAATCAAATCTACAACATCGACTCCTTGCCATTCGGGACAAAAATTGACAGTCTTTATTTGTCGTTGACGTTTGGCAGTTCGTTGGGGTTTATTATGAATGATTCTATTTCTGAATCGAATTATTTATCCACCACCACAACGAAAAATGCTTATAATTTTACCGCTCCGGTGAAAATAAAAAATTTAGCAACAGACGGAGAAACAACAAAAGAGTATGTTATTGATGTTCGTGTTCATAAACTAGAAACTTATCTTCATACGTGGACAAAGCTCAACTCAAACATCACGTCTGATGTTTCTGACAACCAAAAAGCAGTTTTATACAAAAATAATTTTTATTTTTTTGTGGAAAAGAATGACGTTATCAATCTTTTTACCTCCACCGATGCCATAAATTGGACAAATAAAAATACAGTAAAAGGATTGCCAAATAAAATAGTACTTAAACATCTCTTGGCTACTGACAATTCTCTTTATTTAATTGGGAATGACAATGATATGTACATTTCTGCCGATGGTGAAAATTGGGAAAATCAAAATATTGTTGGAAGCAGCGAATACGATTATGCGGCTTTGCTCTTTTTCTTTAAGGGCAAAATTTGGGGAATTGCGAAAAGCAAAACCGATTTTTCTGTTCGGATTGTTTCATCAACTGATGGGATAAATTGGGAGTTTTCGGGCAAGAAAAATTTCCACAATGATTTCCCTGTTAAAGACTTTGCAGCAACGGTTTTTCAACCTCAAATTGGACCTGAAAAAGTGATTGTTTTGGGTGGAAAATCGTCATTTAATAGTGACTTGACAACAATTTGGTCTGCAGAAAACATTCTCAATTCGGACACACTAAAATGGTTGAACATCAACAATACAGGGAAAAATATTCCTGCAATGAAAAATGGTGCTTTGGAATATTATGGCAGTAAATTATTGTTGTTCGGAGGTTCGTCAAACACATTGTTAATCGACACCATTCCACTAAGAAATTCTTTGAACGAAGGAGTAAATTGGATTCTTCCGGACACTTTAATCAATAAAGTTCCAGCAGATTTTATTTACAGAACACAAACATCATTGATAAACGACAGGCAAAATAAGAATTTATACGTCATTGGCGGAAAATCAAAAAATGCAAACCTGTCAGATGTGTGGAGAATTAGGGTAAATTTTTACAGCTTCAAAGATTATTTGGAAAATCCGTATAAATACTAATTCGGAATCTTTATTTTGGAAAAAAACCACTTAAACATAGCAAATAAGATTCGATTTCGCAGATGGAATAGAGCAAGTTATGCTGTTTTTGCCGGAATTGATAAAGAAATCTCTATTGGGAATCTCCGTTCAACGATTTCAGACAAACTCTATTTGAAAACGATTGACACGAAGAGCGATATTGAATTTAATGATAACGATAACAACAACGTAGATTTGTTTGTCGATGAGCAAAATTATTTCGATGAATTAATTCTTGGCACAGAAAACATCATTTTAGCCACTGAAAAAACGGATTATATTGATTTTACATTAAATAAAATAACACCTTATTATATTTCACAAGGTTGGTAAACTTGCACAAAAAGCAATTTATCAACCTTTTTAATTTTTAAATGCATATATGGAAAAAAAAGTATTAATCGCAGTTCTAAATCTCCTTTTTTTCTCTGTTTTAACAACAGCACAAACAACAGATTTACAGCAAATTAACCTAAACGAAGTGGAAATAAATGCAATAAAAAAAAGTGCATTGACAGAAACGGGAAAAATGGTTACGATAATTGATAAAATGGAAATTGAAAATTCGGCTGCAAACAGTTTGGAGGATTTAATCAAATCTGTTTTAGGAATCGACATCCGAAAACGTGGAACAAACGGTG
Organism: Paludibacteraceae bacterium; assembly: GCA_039811505.1. GTDB lineage: Bacteria > Bacteroidota > Bacteroidia > Bacteroidales > Paludibacteraceae > UPXZ01. The sequence continues at coordinate 7,056 of JBDHYS010000063.1, forward strand.
TTCAGGCAGACATAAGCATTCGAGGCGGTTCTTTTGATCAGGTTCTCGTTTTGCTAAACGGTGTAAATATTTCCGATCCGCAAACTGGGCATTATAATTTGGACGTTCCAATTGAACTCAACGACATTACACAAATAGAAATTTTGCACGGAAGTGCTGCACGAATGTATGGAGCTAACGCTTTTAGCGGTGTTATAAATATTATTACAGGAAAAAACAACAACAATTTCATCTCTTCCGAAACAGCAATCGGAAGTTTTGGATTTCAATCTCAAAATATTTCTGCCAATTACAAAACAGAGAAATTAAAACTTTTTGGTTCGGGAACTGCAAAACAGAGTGATGGTTACATTAAAAATACCGATTTCAACACAAAAAACCTATTTGTTCAATCTCAAATAAACATTACGCCGTTTAAAATTATCAAC
>JBDHYS010000064.1:0-7435 GCA_039811505.1 Paludibacteraceae bacterium
GCGTCAAGCTTTGCTTGGTAGCTTTCCGCTTGGAAAATTGGTTGGCGGACACAAAAAAGATGTGATAATTTCAAATCCAAACAAAAGAAAAAGCGGTTGTTGAGAAATTAATTAAACATTAATTCCTTTTACATACGAACAAACAAACCTAACAGATTTTTGAAAACTGTTAGGTTTGTTAATGTGTAAACGTTACATTCAACGTCTTAGTTACTTTATCAAAATGCTTTTTTTAAGCCTCTTGTTTGTTTTCTCTTGGTGGACGAGGAAGAAGTGCTTTGTGTGAAAGTTTGAATTTTCCTGTTTTTTGGTCAATGTCCAATAATTTCACGTCAATCATATCACCTTCTTTTAATCCTGCACTATCCATTGTTTCGACACGCTCCCATTTTAATTCGGAAATGTGCAACAATCCTTCTTTTCCGGGCATAAATTCCACAAAAGCTCCGTAAGGCATTATTGATTTTACTTTTGCATTGTAAACTTCTCCCACTTCCGGAATGGAAACAATTGCTCTAATTTTGGCTACTGCAGCATCTAATGAAGTTTTATTAGCAGATGCAATTTCGACACGTCCTTGTTCTCCAATCTCTTCAATAGCAACGCTTGCTCCCGTTTCTGCTTGAATATTCTGAATGATTTTTCCACCGGGTCCAATTACTGCACCAATTAAATCTTTCGGAATAAACATTACAACAATGCGAGGAGCATGTGGTTTCAAATCTTCTCTGGGTTCAGCTATTGTTTCTTGGATTTTATCCAAAATATGCATTCTTCCCGCTTTTGCTTGATTAAGAGCGTTCTCAAGAATTTCATAAGAAAGCCCATCAACTTTTATATCCATTTGTGTTGCTGTAATTCCATCACGAGTACCTGTTACTTTGAAATCCATATCGCCCAAATGATCTTCATCTCCTAAAATATCGGAAAGAATAGCATAATTTTTCCCTTTATTTTCTGAAATTAATCCCATAGCAATTCCAGATACTGGTTTTTTTATTTGAACACCTGCATCCATTAGTGCTAATGTTCCGGCACAAACTGTTGCCATTGACGACGAACCGTTAGACTCTAAAATGTCAGAAACAACCCGAACAACGTAAGGATAATCGTTTGGAATCATCGGTTTAAGTGCACGATAAGCCAAATTCCCATGACCAATTTCACGTCTTCCAACGCCTCTTTGTGGTTTGGCTTCACCTGTTGAAAATGGCGGGAAATTATAGTGCAACATAAATCTATCTCTTCCTTGCAGTAACGCTTCGTCAATAATTTTTTCATCCATTTTTGTACCCAAAGTTACTGTAGTGAGCGATTGTGTTTCACCTCTTGTGAAAACTGACGAGCCGTGAGCACCGGGTAAATAATCTATTTCACTCCAGATAGGACGAATTTCAGTAGTTTTACGTCCATCAAGACGTTTTCCTTCGTCCAAAATGGATCGGCGCATAGCCTCTTTTTCTACATCATGATAATATTTGTTGATAAGTTCTTTTTTCTCTTCAGCCACTTCAGGCTCAAGAGAAGAAACATATTCTTCTTTTACAGCTGCAAAATTATCTAAACGTGAGTGTTTGTCTGCGTTGCAAGAAGCTGCAAGTGCATACACTTTGTCGTATGTTTTTGCCCAAATATCTTGTTTTAATTCTTCATCGTTCTCTTCGTGATTGTAAGTCCGTTTTTCTGTTTTACCCACAGCTTCCATCAATTCAATTTGTGCTTGACATTGAATTTTGATAGCATCGTGAGCAATTTTGATCGCTTCCAATAATTCAGCTTCACTCACTTCTTTCATTTCACCTTCCACCATCATAATGTTATCGAGCGTAGCAGCCACAATAATATCCAAGTCGATATTTTCCATCTGTTCAAATGTAGGATTTACTACATATTCACCATTGATTCTTGCAATGCGAACTTCTGAAATAGGTCCGTTGAAAGGAATATCCGAAACTGCCAAAGCTGCTGATGCTGCCAAACCGGCTAAACTGTCAGGCATATCAACTCCATCAGCAGAAATTAAATTTACATTTACAAACACTTCTGCATGATAATCATCTGGAAACAAAGGACGTAAAGCACGGTCGATAAGGCGTGCAATTAAAATTTCATAATCAGAAGCTCTTCCTTCACGGCGTGTGAAACCACCGGGAAAACGTCCTGCTGCTCCATATTTTTCTTTGTATTCTACCGACAAAGGCATAAAATCTGTACCTGGCTTGGCATCTTTTGCAGCAACTACTGTTGCTAAAAGCATGGTGTTTTCCATGCGTACTACCACTGAACCATCGGCTTGTTTTGCCAATTTTCCTGTTTCAATAGTAATTTCTCTTCCATCACCCATTGTGATGGTTTTTGTAACTACATTCATAAAAATTACATTAGTTTTGTTTTAGACTCTAAAAAATTGGTGCAAAGGTACAAATTTTATTTGATATAGAGAGAGTTGAATAAAGCTATTTTATTTTGAAATAGAACAAAGAAAAAAATGAAAAATTTATCTTTTCACATTTCCTCTCACAACCGAGAAATAAATTCCACTTATTCCGATTGCTGTAAACACCAAAAATCCGATTTGCATTGTGTGGATAAATAATTCATTGGGAATTTCATCAACCGGAAGATGATTAAATGAACTTGCAAATAGAAATGTTACAAGTGTCATACTAAACATTTGACCTAAAATTCTCATAAATGAAGCAGAACCAGACGCTTGTCCGTATTGATTGCGTTGCACTGATCCCATTATGATGTTCATATTGGGAGAGGAAAAAAGTGCAAATCCAAAACCCAACCAAATTAAAGTCAGAACGACAACCCAAATTGGTGTGAAAGCACCTAAAAAAGCCAAAACAGCCAATCCAATGCTGCAAATTGCCATTCCTGCTGTGGCTAAAAAGCGAGGTTGGATTTTATCTGAAAGATGACCGGTAATGGGAGAAAAAACGGTCATAACCAATGGTTGCGCCATCAGAATTAAACCTGCAGATTGTGGACTTAGAGCTTTGATTTTTTGCAAATAAAGACTGAGAAAAAAAACAATTGCAGCTGTTGCACTGTAATTGATTAATGCCGCCAAATTAGAGTAAGCAAACATTCGGTTTTTAGTGTAGAGCTTGAGATTGATAAAAGGATTTGTCGATTTTATTTCAATCATCCAAAACAAAACGAGCAAGAGAACACCTGAAAATAAAATTATCCACCCTTTTAAGGAAGGGATTTGAGAGGAACCGTAAACAAGTGCTGAAAGTCCAATCATAAAAAAGAATATTCCTTGCTGATTTGCTTTTTTTCTCTCATTTTTATCGGGAACATTGTCTTTGTCTAAATATTTTTCAGCAATAACGTATGATAAAAATCCTAAAACAGAACTGAGCAAAAAGATTGATTGCCAAGAATAGATTTCTGTAAGCATTCCGCCTAAAAATGGTCCAAGTGAAAGACCTAAATAGACTGAAGAAACAGAAATTCCGATGACTTGACCCCTTTTTTGAGGAGGAAAACTTGCTACCAAGATGGCTTGACCTGTGGTATAGGTAAAAGCTGCTCCGATTCCTTGTAAAAATCGAGCCGCAATTAACCACGAGGCGGATGGAGAAAAGAGGCAAAACACCGATGAGAGCGTAAAGAGAATAAGTCCTAATTTATAAATTCTTCCATTCCCGAAAATATCGCCCCAACGACCGGCTGGAAGTAAAAACAGAGCAGTGGAAAGAAGAAAAGAGGTAATAATCCAACTAAGTGAAACGGCATCGATTTGATACGTTTTTTCAATGGCAGGAAGTGCAATGTTGATTGATGAAATGAGGAAAGTACCAATAAACGAGCTTAACGAGATAATAATTAAAATAGAGAGTTGTTGTTTTGTCCAATTCATACAGTTTATTGAGATTTTTCTTCTCTTTTATTTAAACGAAAAAATTAAAAAATTGTTAGTTTGAAGTTTGATGAAAAAAGTCTTTTTATCTTTGTATATTTGTTGGAATTTTTAAATCAAAAAAATATGTTTATCAATAAAAATATCAAAGATAAAAATTTAAATCCTTTGTACCGCCTAATTATTGGTTTTATTTTTTTAGGAATGGCTGGTTGGGTTGTTGAAAAAGCATTGGCAAGCAAAGATGGAATCACACAATATGATTGGATTTATCTTGCTGTTTTTGCCATTACAGGATTGTTTTTTGTGGTGGATAGTTTTATTGCTATTGCTAAAAAAGCGTATCTTAAAATTGATAATCAACGTATTGCCGTGAAAACCGATGAGGTGTCCAAAGCCGTGAAAGAAGATTGGAATCAAATAGAGAAAATCATTTTTGTAGAGAATAAAATTGAAATTATTTCAATAAATAACACTGTTCAGAAAATTAATCTATCGTTTTTGGACAATGACGATGTTACTTTTTTGACCGAATCTATTACTCGCATTGCAGAAGAAAAAGGGATTCACATTGCTAAAAACGCAACCGATCCTGAGTAAAAAATAGCCACTCCGCAACATCGCTGCTACAAAGTGGCTTCCATTGCAGAAAAGTATTTGTATGTTTATTTAATTAGAGAAAATAGGTATTCTACTTATTTGCTTAATATCTTTGATATTTGAATAATCGTACTGATAAATTCCGTCTGATGCAATCATCATCAATACGTTATTGAATGGGATTAAATCATATCCGTCTATATCTTTGAAATGTGCCAATTGATTTACCATAATTCCGTGCGGATTAGAAGCATCGTAAATTTTCAATCCATCATCGCAAACGAAAAGTGTGTTATTATCAATTCCCAATCCTTTTGGATTTGTCATTTCATACGTTACCAATGCTTTTGGACTTTTCACATCTTTCACATCAATTACTATCAGTTGGTTGTTATTTTGACCGCAATTATTTCCGGAATGAACCGTAACATAAGCAATGTCATTTTCAACCACAACGGGATCACAACCGTAAATATGCTGTAAAGACGAACAATATTCGGGTTTGGTCGGATTAGAAACCGAATATATCAACATTCCTGTTGGTGTCCCCATAAAAAGATTGTCTTTGTAGCTAAAAATAGTTTCCACATTCCAACCAATGTAAAAATCATCTCCTATTTTTTGAGGCGAATTATTTTTAATATCAAAAATGCCTAAGAAATTATTCATAACGGTATATAAATATTCTTGATAGATTGAAAATCGAGCCATTGAACCCGTTTTCCCTACTCCACCGTTTCCGGGTGATGTAGTGCCTGTCATCATATCCCCTTTTTCAGCCCATCCCCACCAACCGTCATTGCGGTAGTAAACTTCTGTTTTTTCTTCCACTTTCCATCCTATCACCACATTTTCATCTCCTTTTTGATAATAGTAATTTGAAGGATAATTATTATCGGTTTGTGGAAGGGATTGTGGAAAAGCATCTTCTAATCTCCCTTTTAATTCGGGCACAGCTGGATTTTTACCAATATCAAACCACACTAAATCAATGTAAGAATCGGCATAAAGAAAATCGTCTTTAATAGCCAAATCTACATTTCCCATCAATTCTACAAAACCGATAGATTGTGGTTTGTTTGGCTGGCGATTGTCAATAATGTGAATTCCTTTTTCAGGTTCCGAAATATACAAATATCCGTTGTAAAATACCATTTTTCCTTGTTCGTGAATTGTTTGGGCGTTTTGCTTTACTTTAACAGATTGTCGGAATTGAGATTTCGTCATAAAAACAGGAACATTTACTTTGTATGTAACACTTTCTTCCACTCCCGAACAAGAATAAAGAAAGAAAACACCTAAAAGTAACGAAAATAATGTGCTAAGTTTTGCTTTCATAGTTGTATTATAAATGAGTTTACCTTCTATAAATATAGATACTTTTTTAACTCAAAAAGCAACTTTAGAGGATTAAAATTAATTATTTTTAACACTTACACTGTGTTTTACAAAAATAAATGTTGTTTCATGATGTTGGATTTAATATTTCTACTAACGTTTGACAAATCGGTGTTGGAGCGGCTTTTAGCATCCCGAAGTATCAGGATTGAATAGAATTACTACCGTTCAACCTTGCATCCCGATAAATATCGGGACTCTATCGAAGCACTTCACTGGCTCTTCCCGCCCAGCGGGACAAGATTTGCCAAATTGTTTGTTAGCGGCTGGGCTTTTATTTACCATTTTCGTTTTTTGTTAATTGCGTTATGTCGCCAAAATTAAAAGTATGTTGTCATTTTGGTAACTTACTGTGTCGATAGCCTTGCTGCCAACGGTTTTAATAAGTTAATTATAGAAAGAAAAGTCCATAAATGATTTGTAGTATTTTATTTGATTGCAAAACGAGAAGAGTAGAGCACTGAACAATGAGCAAAGAAGTAAGAGTTAGAAAGTGCATAAAGTTGGAAAGTTAAAAGACCTAACAGGTTTTAAAAACCTGTTAGGTCTAAAAAAGAGGAGAGTAATTTTAATTTTAGATAGAATTGAATTATCGAATAAATCTTTCCAACGATTTAGAAAGTGTTTAATAATTATACGTTGTAGAGTTACAATCTTTAAAAATAAAGTTTTTTCTACGTTTTGTGGAACAAAAACATCAAAAAATAAAGTTATTTCTAAGCATTTTTAAAACCCAAAGGGCTGATAAAACTACTAAAAAAAACTACCCCACACACCACTGAAACCCTGAAAAGGGTGAAATTATCCCTCCATCGTGTCGGGATTGTTTTTATCATAGCTACCCAATAAACACACTCTCCAATATGCACTTTTTTTGGTTACTCTATCTTAGTTCTAAAATCTCGCTTTCAATTCGTAAGTTGAGGAAATGAGCAAAGAACGAAGAGCAAGGAGCTAAGAGGTAAGAACTCAACAATAAGAGTATCTGTTATAAAAAGTATTTTTCTCCCCTCGTTTTGTTAGTTGTCAATTACTATTTTGATAAAGGACTGTTTTATCTTTCAGAGAATTTTTTTTCATCTCATAACCATATTCTAGTAATTCTTTTTTATAATTCAAAAAGGAATGATCTATTGCAATTCCAGCAATATTCTTAATTCTATCAATAGATAATATTAATGATTATCCGCAATTTTTATTTATGTGTTTCCACAAGAGATTATATTTACTCATGATTTATGGTTGTCTTATCATGAATGGTTACGGTTTGGCAGCTTTGCGAGAGAGCGGTGCATGCCCTTGTGTTTCAGCTTATAAGTTGTCTGTTACAAACTGTCTACAATACTCCTTTATTAGCTGTCTGACTTTTCTAAATTCGACAATGATTTCTTCATCTGTTCCTGTCGCTTTTCCTGGGTCTTGAAAATTTTGATGAAACTTTTTTGCTTTGGTCGGAAAGTATGGACAACGCTCTTTTGCATTATCGCAAACCGTAATTACAAAATCAAAGTCAATGTTGCGATATTCGTCAATATTGTTTGATGTATGATTTGAAATGTC
>JBDHYS010000065.1:0-7406 GCA_039811505.1 Paludibacteraceae bacterium
GATTATAACATTCCGCTTATTACGAATGCCCGTTTAGCTTCGGCGTTTATCAAATCATTTTGTAATTATCGATTAGAAGATTTGAAAATTAAAAGTTGGGATCAATATTCGATAGAAAGGATTATAAAATGAATTTTTATAAAAAACACTGATAATTTGATATTTGTTGGTGTTTTTTTTGTTTTACTTTGTTAAAAAATAGACAAAAAGATATTTGTCCATTCAATAAATTGTGTAAATTTACCAAATTATTTTTTTTGAAAAGAAATAACAAGTATTTTGACAACTAATTTTTCATTTTTATATCTTCAACACATGAAAACAATCACGTCTAACGAAACAATTGAGTGGGCTGCTCAGTTTTTATCAGATGCTCAAAATGAATTAAACGAAGAAGAGCGAAAAGAACAAAATAAATATGCTGCTTTGGTTCAGAATCCGGACGACAAAATCCTGATGACCAAAATGTTGGATGAAACCTCGCAAATTCGTGATAATAAAAAACTTGCCAAACGCATTAAACTACTTCTTGGAAAATACGGAACGCCTACATTTTTCACAAAACAAGAAAAACGACTTTTATCCCTTTTTAATTCCGTTGGGTATCGTTTCCCTACTATTTCGGTTCCGCTTTTCAAACAATATCTTCGAGATTACACACGAAATATTATCATAAATGAAAAAAAAAGTGTCCTGAATCAACATTTAGATAGCAGAAACAAACAATCTATTGGACAAAATGTAAATCTTCTTGGCGAAGTTGTTTTAGGAGATGAGGAAGCAAGAAAAAGATATTATCATTATATCGAAGCGCTAAAAGATCCTCGGATTAATTATATATCTGTGAAGTTATCAGGGATTTACGCTCAAATTAATCCGTTGAATTACCAATCTTGCAAAGAAGAACTTTCCGTTTTGATGGGAAATATTTACCAGCAAGCGATGGATTATTCTTATGTGGATAAAGATGGAAACAGAGCCAATAAATTTGTAAATCTTGATATGGAAGAGTACAAAGACATTGAATTGACGCTCGATGTTTTTATTTCGGTTCTTTCCGAACCACGATTCAAAAATCTTTATGCCGGAATTGTCATTCAAGCCTATTTGCCTGATGCTCATTTGCTGCAAGAAAAACTACTGAAATTTGCAAAAGAAAGAGCTGAAAACGGTGGTGCCGCTGTGAAAATGAGATTGGTAAAAGGTGCAAATTTGGCAATGGAAACGATCCATTCATCAATAAAAGGGTGGGAAAATCCGGTTTACGACACAAAAATAAAAGTAGATGCCAATTATTTGAAAATTTTAGACGTTGCGTTGCTTCCCGAAAATGCAAAAATAGTACATATTGGAGTTGCTTCCCATAATTTTTTCACCATTAGTTATGCCCATTTGCTTTCAAATCAAAATGAGGTGGAAGAGTTTGTAACCTTTGAAATGTTGGAAGGAATGGCAAATCATTTGCCCCGCGTAATGAAAAAATTGAACAAACAAATTATTCTTTACACGCCGGTTGTAGATGACAAACATTTTTTGAATGCCGTTTCGTATTTGGTGAGAAGAATGGATGAAAATACGGGAGAAGATAATTTTTTAACTTTTTCGTTCAATCTAACTTATGGAAGCAAAGAATGGGATTTTTTGAAAAATCAATTTGAGGAAGCGATAAAAATAAAAGACACATTAAACACGCAGCCTAAAAGAAAACAAAACAGGAATTTAGCTCCAAAAGCGACTTTGAATTTAGATGTTTTCACCAATGAACCCGATACCGATTTTGATTTAAAACCAAATCGTGAGTGGGCTGAGAAGATTAAAACAAAATGGGAGAAAAATGCAATGGACACACCGTATCAAATCCCGTGTCAAGTTGGTGAAAAACAGATTTTTGAAGCAGAAAATAAAAGAAAATTTTTTGATAGAAGTCAGAACAATGAAATCTGCGTATGCGAATTGATTCCGGCTTCGTTGGATAATGTAGAAGAAATTATCAAAATTGCCGAAGAGGATAAATCGGAATGGAGAAAAATGTCGTTGGCAAAAAGAAACGAACTGCTTCATAAAGCAGCTGAAAATATTGCCCAAAAACGGGGAGATTTAATTGGCTGCATGGCTGCAATAACAGGAAAAACATTTAACGAAGGAGATGTGGAAGTTTCGGAAGCAATTGATTTTTGTAGATTTTATCCTATCTCGATGAAGAAATTTGACGAGTTGAAAACTGTTTCTGTTCAACCAAAAGGGATTATTTTGGTTATTCCGCCTTGGAATTTCCCCACAGCAATTCCGGTTGGAGGAGTTGTGGCTGGTTTGGCGTCTGGAAATACGGTTATTCTCAAACCTGCAACTGTTGCTTATCCTGTTGCATGGGAGTTTGTTCAATGTTTTTGGAATGCAGGAATTCCAAAAGATGCTTTGCAAATTGTCAATCCAAGTGATTCTAAAAGTTTGAATTATTTAACTTCTCATTCGTCTATTCAGCATATTATAATGACTGGTGGAACCGATACTGCTTTTAAATTATTGGACAATAATCCTACTTGTCCGCTATCAGCCGAAACAGGTGGAAAAGATGCCATCATATTAACTGCGAGTGGCGATATGGATCATGCTATATTAAATGTAGTAAAATCTGCTTTTGGAAATGCTGGACAAAAATGCTCGGCTTGTTCGTTGCTTGTGGTTGAAAAAAGTGTGTATGAAAATCCTGCTTTTAAATCAAAATTGAGAGATGCAACATTGAGTATGCAAACCGGAAGTGTTTGGGATGGAAAAAATGTTGTTGGACCAATGGTTTCCAATACAAACGATAAATTACTTCACGCTATCAATCACTTAGAAGAAGGTGAATCGTGGCTAATTGCACCCGAATTTTTAGACGAAGGAAAATATATTTTAAAACCTACCATTAAATGGGGCGTAAAACCGAAAAGCTTCACATTTGAAAATGAACTTTTTGGTCCATTACTGGCAGTTGTTTGTATGGACGATTTGAAACACGGAGTAGAAATGGTAAATTCTACCGATTACGGACTTACTTCGGGATTGCAAAGTTTGGACGAAACGGAACAAGCTTATTGGAAAGAAAACTTAGAAGCCGGAAATCTCTACATCAATCGTGGGATTACGGGTGCAATTGTACAACGCCAACCATTTGGAGGAATGAAAAAATCTGCTTTTGGTGGAGGAATTAAAGCCGGAAGTGAAAATTATGTCTCTTGTTTTGTCCATTTTACGGAAAATAATGCTTTTGTAGAAGAGAATAAAGAAAACAATGTTTCTGAATTTGGTGATTTATTGGCTTTAGTTCCTGAAAAAGATAAAAATCGCTTTCAAATAGCAATAGAAAACTATTTGAAAAATTGGGAAACAGAATTTTCAAAAGAGAAAGAAACGCAGCAACTCATTGGAGAATTAAATACTTTCCGCTATCTTCCATTAAATAAAATAGGTTTGAGAGTGTTGCAAAAAGATGCAATGACAGATGTTTTATTAATTGTACTTGCAACAAATATTGTGAAAACACCGCTAATTCTTTCCATTGACAAAACAGATGAAAAATTGGCTGCATTGCAAAGTTTGCAAAATAATTATTTCACATTGCTTGTCCAATCGGATGATGAATTTACAGCCACAATCACTTCTTTTGATCGAATCAGATGTTGCTCAAAAGAGATTCCTACAAATTATTTTGTGGAAGCTGCAAAAAGTGGAACTTATTTTGCCACAGCATCTCCACTTATCGAAGGAAGGGTTGAATTGTTGCACTATATAAAAGAACAAAGCATATCTTACGAATATCACCGATATGGAAGTTTTGCAAAAGAAGACGGCGAATTAAAATAGAAGAATTTGAATTAAATTTTGACAATTCAAATAAAAATTCTAATTTTGCACTTACATTTTTATGATGCGGAAATAGCTCAGTTGGTAGAGCACAACCTTGCCAAGGTTGGGGTCGCGAGTTCGAGTCTCGTTTTCCGCTCATTATAGTAAACTTCCTACCTTTATTAAAAATTTATTCTTCAAAACAATTTTATTTTTGAGTAATTTTTACAAACAAAAATTAAAAAGTTTATCTTTGTATTTTAAATCAGATAAAATCAGAAATTAAAAATAGAAAGGCATGTCAATATTTAAAGATAAAACATTGTTAATTACCGGAGGAACAGGTTCTTTTGGGAATGCAGTACTTAAACGATTTATTGATTCGGAAATCAAAGAAATTCGCATATTTAGTCGAGATGAAAAAAAACAAGACGATATGCGTCATTCCATTCAAAACCCCAAAGTAAAGTTTTATATTGGAGATGTTCGTGATATTCGCTCTGTTGATGTGGCAATGCGAGGCGTGGATTATGTTTTTCATGCGGCTGCATTAAAGCAAGTTCCTTCTTGCGAATTTTTCCCAATGCAAGCCGTTCGTACAAATGTTATTGGCACTGAAAATGTATTGGATTCTGCGATTGAAAATAAAGTAAAAAACGTTGTCGTTTTGAGTACCGACAAAGCTGCTTATCCTATAAATGCAATGGGAATAAGCAAAGCAATGATGGAAAAAGTAGCTATTGCAAAAGCACGTTCGCTTGGAAACAATCCTTCTACCACAATTTGCGTTACACGCTACGGAAACGTGATGGCAAGCAGAGGTTCGGTTATTCCGCTTTGGATAGATCAAATAAATGCCGGAAATCCAATTACAATTACCGATCCGCGAATGACACGTTATATGATGACATTGGAAGACGCAGTCGATTTGGTGTTGTATGCTTTTGAAAATGGCAATAGCGGTGATTTGTTTGTTCAAAAAGCTCCTGCTGCAACGCTTTCTGTTTTAGTGCAAGCTATTAAAGAAATGCTCAATTCTGACAATGAAGTAAAAGTTATTGGAACGCGACATGGAGAAAAACTGTATGAAACATTAGTTACACGTGAAGAAATGTTCAAATCAGAAGATATGGGCAGTTATTACCGTATTCCTGCTGACAGTCGTGATTTGAATTACGATAGATATTTTATTAAAGGAGAAGAAGATATATCCGAAGTAGAAGACTATCACTCCCACAACACAAGGCAGCTGAATGTAGAAGAGATGAAAGAACTACTAAAAAAAGTGATTGATTAACAGAAAAATTTATCAAAAATAAAATGACATGTTGTCATATTTGTAACACTTGGCAAGGTTTTGGTAAATATTCTTATTGAATAAAAAAAACAGATTATGGACAAAAATAATGATTTTAGAAAATACGCTACCAAGCATTTAAGAATGAATGGTTTAGCATTAGATCAATTTGCGAAAATTACAGACAGCTATATTTCACCCTCTATTTTGGAAGAACGTCAATTGAACGTAACGCAGATGGATGTATTCTCGCGATTAATGATGGATAGAATTATCTTTCTTGGAACGGCTGTTGATGATTACGCTGCTAATGTTATTCAGGCACAGCTCCTTTATTTGGATTCTTCTGATCCGGGGAAAGATATTTCCATTTATCTCAATACGCCGGGCGGTTCAGTTTATGCCGGATTGGGAATTTACGACACAATGCAGTTTATCAACAGTGATGTAGCAACCATTTGCACCGGAATGGCAGCTTCGATGGGTGCTGTATTGTTAGTTGCAGGCACCGAAGGAAAGCGTTCAGCTCTTAAGCATTCCCGTATTATGATTCATCAGCCAAGTGGCGGTGCACAAGGAGTGGCTGCCGATATGGAGATTAATCTTAGAGAAATGTTGAAATTGAAAAAAGAATTATACCAAATCATTGCCGATCATTCTTCAAAAACGTATGAGCAGATTGAAAAAGATTCAGATCGTGATTTCTGGATGACTTCACAAGAGGCGTTGGATTACGGGATGATTGACAGGGTATTGATTAAGGAAAAGAAAAAATAGATGAAAAAGGATTTAGAGAAATGTAGTTTTTGCGGTGAAAAAAGTGGACAAGGAAAAATATTCCTTGAAGGACTAAATTCTACGTTTATTTGTAGTGATTGTGTCGATCAGGCATCTGAAATTATTCAGGAAACCTATGAAAAAGTACCCAAAACTAAAAATGATAAAACAAAGCCAATTCCTAAACCAAAAGAAATCAAATCCTTTTTAGATGAATACGTAATCGGTCAAGAAGAGGCAAAGAAGTTTCTTTCAGTGGCTGTTTACAACCATTACAAACGAATTAATCAAAAGAAACATCAAGATGAAGTGGAAATTGAAAAATCGAATATAATAATGGTTGGTTACACCGGAACAGGAAAAACTTTATTGGCAAAAACTATTGCAAAAAAACTCAATGTACCTTTTACAATTGTCGATGCAACGGTTCTTACCGAAGCCGGTTATGTCGGGGAAGACATAGAAAGCATCATTAGTCGCTTGCTACAGGTAGCAGATTATGATGTGAAAGAGGCAGAAAGAGGAATTGTTTTTATTGATGAAATAGATAAAATTGCCCGAAAAAGTGATAATCCGAGTATTACGCGTGATGTGAGTGGCGAAGGAGTTCAACAAGGTTTACTCAAATTATTAGAAGGTTCGGTAGTAAACGTACCACCACAAGGAGGAAGAAAACACCCCGATCAAAAATACATTCAAGTGAATACACAAAATATTTTATTTGTTTGCGGAGGTGCTTTTGACGGTATCGAGAAAAAAATCTCATCACGCCTGAACACTCGAACAGTGGGCTATACAAGCTCAATGGACAATGAAAAGATAGATAAAAACAATATGCTTCAATACATTGCTCCACAGGATTTGAAGTCGTTTGGATTGATTCCTGAAATTATCGGACGTTTGCCGATTCTTACTTATTTGGAGCCGTTGGATAGGGATGCTTTAAGAAAAATTCTGTCAGAGCCTAAAAATTCCATCGTCAAACAATACATTAAATTGTTTGAAATGGATAATGTGGAATTAAAGATTCAGCCAAAAGTGCTTGATTTTATAGTGGACAAAGCTATCGAATTCAAACTGGGGGCGAGAGGTTTACGCTCCATTGCAGAAACCATAATGATTGACGCTATGTATGAAACTCCATCACAAAAAACGAACGTTTTAGAGATAACAATTGATTATGCTCAATCGAAAATGAATAGATTCAGTGCTCGGAGATTAAAAACAGCATAAAAATTTTTAAAAATAATAAATTGAAAATCAGATGTTTATAAACTTTATATTTAAAATATCTGATTTTTTTTTAAAAACATTTGTAAATTGAAAATCTGTTTATAACTTTGTTTTTATAACCCCCGATTTAAAATGGTACTTAAAAGAGATTTTTTTGTTTTTTTTGATAGAGTTTTAACCTGATAGATAAGCATTTTTTTGATACTTATTAACAAATAAAGATGACAAATCATTTGGATCTGACATTACAATTAAAAAAGCATTTTGGTTT
>JBDHYS010000066.1:0-7377 GCA_039811505.1 Paludibacteraceae bacterium
TAATGGATATTCTACACCGTCAATTACCTCAGTTTCTCTGGCATTGACTGTGGAACGAGTAATAAAAGTTTCGCCATTTGACATATCTCTAAAAGCAACTTGGCGATAATTTTGTGGATGAATTCCGGTTTTCATATCTTATATTTTTTTGTTTTCTTCTAAATTGGGTTGCAAAGATACAGATATTTATTTAAAAATCAAATTTATTTACTCTATTTTTCTTTACAAATTATTTTTCTATTTTGATTTTCACAAAAATAATGTATCAGGATAATGCACATCTATCAAGTAAAGTCCTTTTGCAGGAACCGACGCACCTGCTTTACATCTATTTTTTAATTCAATAATTTCTTTAAATTTTTCAATTGAAATTTTTTCTTTTCCTACGTCAATTAATGTTCCTACAATTGCCCGTACCATATTTCGCAAAAATCGGTCGGCTTGAATAAAGAAAACATATTTTTCACCATCAAAATGCCAATTTGCAACCATAATTTTACAATTATTAGTTTTTACGTCTGTATGAAGTTTGCTAAAACTTGTGAAATCGGTATATTTCAATAAAACTTGCGATGCTTCATTCATTTTTTCAATGTTCAGTGGATGAAAAATGCGCATAGCAAAATTGTGTAAAAAGGGATTTTTTTCTGTCACTATATGGTATTCATACGTTCGAGAAATTGCATCAAAACGAGCGTGAGCTTCGTTTTTTACATTCACTATTTTTTTTATGGAAATAGCATGCGATAACAATGAGTTAAGCTTTGAAATAAAATCGGCAGAAGAAAAATCAAAATTCACTGTTGTATCAAAATGTGCAACCATCATTTTTGCATGAACACCCGAATCTGTCCTTCCGGCACCAACAATTAAAATTTCTTCCTGCAACAGAAGTGAAAGTGCTTTCTGAACAACTTCTTGAATAGAAATCCCATTGGGTTGGATTTGCCAACCACAATATGAGCTTCCATCGTAGGATAAATAGATAAAATAACGGTTTACCATTTTAAGCAAAGTCTGATTTTCACAAACTAAAAACGACAATTGATATTGTCGTTTTTAGTTCTATTTTAAGTTTCAGAGGTAACTACATTTTAGTTTAATTCATTAGAAATTTTTTCGTATTCTTCTGTCATTCCCAATCTGTAATATAACATTTTGAGAGCTTGCTTATAATCAGCTTCTTTTGGGTCTAACTCAACTGCTTTTTCAAAGTATGGCTGCGATTCTTTGAAAATTGCATTTGCTTTTTCTACCTCTTTTTCGTAAAGTTTGTTATCTCTGATGTCATTTGCGGCATTTTGAATTTCAACGGCTTGATTAAAAATAACACGCCCAATTCCTGCATACGATTCTGCCATATCTGGTTTTAATTCAACAGCTTTTTCAAAAGCTTTACGTGCTTCTTCTATTTTTCCAAGGCGCTCGTCCACATTTCCTTTCACGTAATAATATTGTGGAACTTCAGGAGCTTGTTGTATTGCTCTATCCAAATATGCTGATGCTTCACTGATTTTTTCGGCAAAAATATAATGATTAATAATATTTTGTAAGAACCAAGGATCGTCTGAAAACTTATTAAATCCTTCTTCCAATGTTGCCAAATAACTTACAGTATCTTTTTTGTTTTTATATTCTTCTGCAAGTAATTGATACGCATTTTTAGTTTCGTAATTATCATCAAGCATATCTTTGTATCTGAAAATAGCTTTTTCAGAATCACCCATATTTGTAGCCGTCAAAGCAGTATAATACTTAATCATCCGATAAGTTGAATCTGTCATTGAGATTTCATTATTCATCATTGGGTGTTTTGGAATGTCCAAATAGATACTAAACACTTTATAAGCTTCTTTGTAGTTTTTGTTTTCAAACAGATGAGCTCCGTATGCAATTAAATTCCATTGTTCTGTGTAATAACCTTTTACATTTGCTTTAATTCTCTTTGTAAATTTTGGTTTTACTTTTCCTTTTTCATTAGGTGCTTGATCCAAATCATACGCTTTCATAAAATAATTGTATGATTCGACAATTGATTTTCCCTTTTTGTCTTGGTCAATGGTTTTACCAAGCATTTGGTTTTTCACAAATGCTTCATTTTCTTGAAAACCTACCATTCCTGCTACAAAGTAGGTTCTAACATCATTCTTAGTTTTTTCATCTTCAAAAGCAGATTTCAAAGATTCTCTTGCTCCTTTAAAATCAGGTTTTTCTTGCATTATCAAATTCTCTGCTTTTATCACATTAGCTTTTTGAGCAACTAACTGCACAGTAAAAAGGGCTACAAGAGAAATGGACAAAAATACTTTTTTCATATTCTTAAAATGGTTATTTATAGCTTTTACTGCTCCTTTTTGAGACTTTGTGGCTCAGCAAAAACTATTCTGTTATTTAATTAATTGATTTATAAGTAAGTTAATTTTTAGTTTATTCTACTTCCGGTGTTTCTGGAGTTGGCGTTTCATTTTCATCAACTGTATCATTTTCATTCACAACATCTTCCTCTAAACTTTCCGATTGAACTTTACAAACAGACGCAATTGTGTCGTTTCGTTTCTCTAAGTTGATAATTCGCACACCTTGTGTAGCTCTACCCATCACACGCAAATCTTCCACTCCAATTCGGATGGTAATCCCGGATTTATTGATAATCATCAAATCATTTTCGTCCGAAACGGCTTTTATCGCTACCAATTTACCTGTTTTTTCGGTGATGTTAATTGTTTTCACACCTTTTCCACCTCGATTTGTAACACGGTAATCTTCAAGCGGCGAGCGTTTTCCATAGCCTTGTTCGGAAACCACCAATATATCAAATTCCTCTTCTTTTTGTCCACAAATCATGCCAACAATTTGATCTTCTCCATCATTGTCCAAAGTCATCCCTCGAACACCTGCTGCAGTTCGTCCCATTGCACGCACTTTAGATTCATGAAAACGGATTGCACGACCATTTTTATTTGCCATTAAAATCTCTGAATCACCATTGGTTAAACGCACTTCAATCACATCGTCATTTTCATTGATAGTAATTGCTCTTACTCCATTTTGGCGAGGTCTTGAAAATGCTTCGAGCGATGTTTTTTTAATGACACCATTTTTGGTTGCAAAAAACACAAAATGAGAATTGATGTATTCTTTATCGTCTAAACCAAGAACACGTATAAATGCGTTTACTTTGTCATCGGATTGAATGTTTAGTAGATTTTGAATCGCTCTCCCTTTTGAGTTTTTACTTCCTTCAGGTATTTCATACACTTTAAGCCAATAACATTGTCCTTTTTGTGTAAAAAACAACATTGTATTGTGCATTGTTGCCGGGTAAATATGCTCAATAAAGTCTTCATCTCTAAAATCGCTCCCTTTCGAACCTACTCCACCTCTACCTTGTGCTCTAAAATCTGCCAAAGGCGTTCTTTTTATGTAACCCAAATGTGAAATCGTAATAATCATTTCATCATCGGCATAAAAATCTTCAGGATTAAATTCTTCTGACGAATACACAATCTCACTCCTGCGAGCATCACCGTATTTTGTTTTTATTTCAAGTAATTCATCCGTAATTATCTGCATACGAATTTCAACTTTATCTAAAATTTCTTTCAACCATTCGATGTGTTTCAATAATTCTTCATATTCGGCTCGAAGTTTATCCTGCTCCATTCCGGTAAGTTGACGTAGTCGAAGTTCAACAATTGCTCTTGCTTGAATTTCTGATAACTCAAACCTTTCAATCAACTTATTTCGAGCTTCTTCTGGTGTCAATGAATTGCGGATAATCTGAATTGCTTCATCGAGATTATCCAAAATAATCATAAATCCTTGAAGTAAATGAGCTCTTTTCTCTGCTTCACCAAGTTCATATTGCGTGCGTCTCACTACAACTTCATGCCGATGTTCAATAAAATATTGAATCAACTGTTTGATGTTTAATTGCTGGGGACGACCTCCTACTAAAGCAATATTATTAACGCTAAATGAAGATTGAAGTGCCGAGAATTTATATAGTTTATTTAAAACGACATTGGCATTTGCATCTCTTTTTATATCAATTACAATACGCATTCCTTCTCTATTGGACTCGTCTGCTATATTAGTAATGCCTTCTATCCGCTTTTCATTCACCATATTGGCAATCGCTTTTATCAATTCAGCCTTATTGACCATGTATGGAATTTCTGTAATAATCAGATGTTCTTGTCCGTTGGGGCTTGTTTCTATCTCAACTCTTGCGCGAATAACAATTCGCCCGTGCCCTGTTTCTAAAGCACTTTTTACTCCTGCATATCCATAAATAATTCCTCCTGTTGGAAAATCGGGTGCTTTAATATAGTGCATTAATTCCGGAATTTCAATTTCTGGATTTTGCACGTAAGCAACGCAAGCATCAATGGTTTCAGAAAGATTGTGAGTTGCCATATTGGTTGCCATTCCCACAGCAATTCCTGAAGAGCCATTCACTATAAGTGCAGGAATCCGAGATGGCAACACTTTTGGTTCTTGAAGTGTATTATCAAAGTTTCCTTGAAAATCAACCGTATCTTTATCAATATCAGCCAACATTTCCTCTGCGATTTTCCGCAAACGAGCTTCTGTGTAACGCATTGCCGCTGCACCATCACCATCAACCGAACCAAAATTTCCTTGACCATCAACCAACATATATCGCATCGCCCAAGGTTGAGCCATCCGAACAAGTGTTCCGTAAATAGATGAATCTCCATGTGGGTGAAATTTACCCATTACTTCTCCTACAATTCTTGCTGATTTTTTATAAGGCTTGTCAGAGTTATTTCCCAATTCATTCATCCCATAAAGCACGCGCCGATGAACAGGTTTCAAACCATCTCTGACATCGGGCAAAGCACGCGACACTATAACAGACATTGAGTAATCAATATAGGACGACTTCATTTCGTCATCAATATTCACCTTAATAATTTTATCTTCTTGATCAATCATTTACATATAATTTATTTATCAAAACTACTTTTTTCTACAATTGAATTAATCTCACTATTTTTCACCACATTACACAAAAATTTGAATGAGAAAATAGATTCGGAATTTTGCAATCGAAAAATCGGACTAAATTACTACTTTTTTGTGGATTTTACAAAAATATAGGCTAAAAAAGTTTTGATTTTCAATTTTAAAAAATGAAAGTGTAAAATAAACCTCTTACAGATTTTCATTATAAGAAACTGTTACAATATAAAAATGATTTTATCTAATTTTAAAGGATAAAAATAATGGAATATATATCTGTTTTTCATCGCAATTTACAGAAACTTACAATTTGTAAGTTAGTGAATTTCAGACATAAATCAATTAATGAAAAATTTCTTTAATAATATTTTTTTATCTCAAAAAAAAGTTGCAATTTTGTACTCAAGTAGTTAATACAAACCATTTTTATGAATAATATGTGGCTGATTACAAATTATAATTACAATAAAATTTTTCGTAAACCTATAACTGTTTTTTTACTAAAACTATGAGAGAAATCAAATTTAGTCTCGTTTACAGAGACATGTGGCAATCGAGTGGAAAATATGTACCGCGAATAGACCAATTAGAGAAAATTGCACCCGTTATTATCGACATGGGTTGTTTTGCTCGAGTTGAGACAAATGGCGGTGCTTCTGAACAAGTAAATTTGCTGTTTGGTGAAAATCCCAACAAATCTGTTCGTAAATTTACAAAGTATTTTAATGATGCAGGCATTCAAACACACATGCTTGACCGCGGATTGAACGGACTTCGGATGAATCCTGTTCCGGACGATGTGCGTCAATTAATGTACAGAGTAAAAAAGGCACAAGGAGTGGATATTACGCGCATTTTTTGCGGATTGAATGACGTTCGGAATATTGCACCTTCTATTAAATATGCAAAAGCAGCCGGAATGATTGCACAAGCTGCAATGTGTATCACTTATTCTGAAATTCACACAACAGAATATTATATAAACATGGCAAATGAATTAATCGCAGAAGGTGCAGATGAAATTTGCTTGAAAGATATGGCTGGAATTGGACGTCCGGATATGTTGGGAAAAATTGTCAAAGCAATTAAAACAGCTCATCCAAACATTCCAATTCAATATCACGGACACACCGGACCGGGTTTTTCTACCGCTTCAATGCTGGAAGTAGCAAAAGCCGGAGTCGATTATTTAGATGTAGCAATGGAGCCTTTGGCGTGGGGAATGGTTCATCCTGACGTGATAACAATTCAAGCTATCCTGAAAGATGCTGGATTCAAAGTTCCGGAAATTAATATGAATGCTTATATGGAAGCACGCCGATTAACACAAAGTTTTATTGACGACTTTTTGGGCTATTTTATTGATGAAAGAAATAGTTTAATGACTTCGTTGTTGGTTGGTTGTGGACTTCCCGGTGGAATGATGGGTTCGTTGATGGCTGATTTGAAAGGCGTTCATGACAACATTAACAGTTATATGAAGAAAGAGAACAAACCGGAACTTTCAACTGACCAATTGTTGGTAATGCTTTTTGAAGAAGTAGGTTACATTTGGCCCAAACTTGGAAATCCGCCTTTGGTAACTCCATTTAGTCAATATGTAAAAAACATTGCGTTGATGAATGTGATGAATATGGTGAAAGGACAACCTCGTTGGACAATGATTGACAAAAACTCATGGGATATGATTTTAGGAAAAGCAGGACGACTTCCCGGACGTTTGGCTTCTGAAATTGTAGAATTGGCTGTGAAAAATGGATACGAATTTTTCCAAGGAAATCCACAAGATAATTATCCTGATGAACTTCCAAAATACATTAAAGAGATGGAAGAAAAAGGCTGGGTGCGTGGTGATGATGATGAAGAGTTATTTGAATTTGCAATGCACGAAAAGCAATATCGTGAATACAAATCAGGAGTTGCAAAAGAACGCTTTAACAAAGAATTGGAAGTGGCAATCAAAGAAAAATACTCAAAAGGTTGTGTAGAAATTCCGGACTTAAGAGCGTTGAAATATCCAAATGCCGAACCAATTGTATCTCCATTTACAGGTCGCGTTATTTGGGAACTTGCTTTCGATGAAAAATCGATGGAACCTCAACACGGAAAAGAGCTAAAAGAATACGACACAGTTTGCAATATTGAAACTACGTATGGAATTGAAACAGTCGGAAGTTTCTGTGATGGGCATATTATTGCAGTGGAGAAAAAGCAGGGTCAAATCGTTAGAAAAGGTGAAGCAATTGCTTACATTGAACGACATTCAAAAAATAATTTAAATTAAAGATTTTCTGATTATAAACGATGCAGGATATTTCAAAAAATGAAGTGTCCTGCATTTTTTTATTTAAATTTTCATATAAACACCGAGAATTAGAATTATTTATT
>JBDHYS010000067.1:0-7340 GCA_039811505.1 Paludibacteraceae bacterium
CATCGCCTGATAATAAATCTATTTTATTTTCACGAATCCTATAAATCTGTTTTGCTGTAGATTCTACTATTCTTGCGACAGAACCAGCCAACAAATCTTCTTCGCTAAGCGGTAGCGGTTTCGATGTGTTGTTTTTATAACTGATCTGATTTGTTTTGGGTGCGGATGTATTTTTAATTTCCGTTGGATTAACGTTTATTCCACAAATTATCCCTTGCTCATTGACTGTTAAGTGTGATGTGATTGATTTTTTTTGAGGAACAAATGTAAATGTTCTTGATTTATCGGCTGTTGTATAAGGAATTACAGCAATGCTTTTTAGTCGAAAATAAGTTTTATTGGCTAAAATTACATCAGAAGTAGCTAAATATCGTTCAGAATATTGATAAAATTTTCCTACAGTTTCGGTTACTTTTTCTCCGTTTATTTGAATTACAAATTCGGTTTTTGGTAAAGAATACGTTAAAGTTGCTTCTCCTTCAACAATGCGTTGTGCAAAAATTGCAGTAGGAATTAATAATAATATCAATAATTTTTTTCTCATAATCTAACTATACAATAATCTTTTGATATACTAATTTTTACATCCATTTCATTCACATTGTAACAGCAAATAGTTTGCCTATTTTTTCTTTACCGTTCTTTTTTTCTTTGTTGTTTCGCCTTGCGTTGCAATTATTTCCCGACATTGTTCTTCTGTAAGCAAAGTTGCATCGGTTTTTTTCGGAATTTTATAATTATTTTTTTCAAAAGCAATATACGGTCCGTAACGCCCATTTAAAACTTGAATTTCACCGTTTTCGCCAAACAAATTAATCACTTTGTTTTTGTCGGCTTCTCTTTTTGCTTCAATAATTTCAATGGCTCTTTCTTGCGTAACTTCGAGCGGATCATCTCCTTTTGGCAAGGAATAAAATTTTGAACTATGGCTGATATACGGTCCAAATCTTCCAATGGCTGCCATCATTTTTTTATCTTCATACATTCCCACTTCACGCGGAAGTTTGAATAATTCCAACGCTTCTTCGAGTGATATGCTCTCGATTGATTGTGTTTTTAACAAAGAGGCAAAAACGGGTTTTTCTTCCTCTTCCGAAGTCCCAATTTGAACAAGCGGTCCGAATCGTCCAATTTTTACGGCGATTTGTCGTCCGGATTTTGGGTCGGTTCCAAGTATTCGTTCTCCAACTTGACGTTCCGAGTTTTTCAACGTATCTTCCACAACAGGGTGAAATTTCTTGTAAAAACTATCAATCAAGTCGTTCCATTTGATTTTTCCTTCTGCTATGTTGTCAAATTCGAGTTCAACTCGTGCCGTAAAGTTATAATCCATAATATTTGGGAAATGATCTACCAAGAAATCATTTACAACAATGCCAATATCGGTTGGAAATAATTTATTTTTTTCAGCTCCTGTATTTTCTGTTTTATTATTATCAGATATTTTTTCTTCCACCAATTTCAACTCATTAAATACCCTTTTTTCGGCTGGTCGATCGTCTTTTACAACATATTTTCTATTTTGAATGGTGGAAATAGTGGGTGCATAAGTGGAAGGACGCCCAATTCCCAATTCTTCCATTTTTCGAACTAAACTCGCCTCTGCATAGCGTGCAGGACGTTGTGAAAATCGTTGTTGAGCGATAATTGCATTGTATGCAAGCGAAGTCCCTTTTTTCATTGTGGGTAACAACGAATCGTTTTCCGGTTCGTTTTCATCGTCTGTTGATTCAAGATAAACTTTCAAAAAACCGTCAAAAACAATCACTTCTCCTGTTGAAACAAAATTGTATTGACTGTTGGAAATCATAATCGTAATGTTTGTCTTTTCTAATTCAGCATCAGCCATTTGCGATGCGATTGTCCGTTTCCAAATAAGTTCGTAAAGTCGTTTTTCTTGTGCTGTTCCTTCAACGGAATGCTCGCTTATGTAGGTTGGACGAATTGCTTCGTGTGCTTCTTGTGCTCCTTTTGATTTTGTGGTGAAATTTCTGGTTTTTACATATTTTTCGCCAGCCATATTTAATATTTCCTGCTTTGCAGTCCTCAATGCAAGTTTTGATAAATTTACAGAATCGGTACGCATATAAGTTATTTTTCCCGATTCGTAAAGTTTTTGAGCCACACTCATTGTTTGTGATACGGAAAATCCTAATTTACGTGAGGCTTCTTGTTGCAATGTGGAAGTGGTAAATGGAGGCGAAGGGTGTTTTAAAACCGGTTTCTTTTCTATGTTTCCGATTGAAAATTGTGCCGATTTACAAGATTCCAAAAATTTCAATGCTTCTTCTTTTGTCGCAAAACGATGGGATAATTCAGATTTTAATTCAATGTCTTTTCCATGAATATCTTTTGATAAAAACAGTGCCGTTACGCGATATGCACTTTCTGGAACAAATGCACTAATTTCTCTTTCCCGTTCTACAATCAATCGTACCGCTACTGATTGCACTCTTCCTGCTGATAACGAAGGTTTTACTTTTTTCCAAAGAACGGGAGACAATTCAAATCCCACAATTCTGTCCAAAACCCGCCGAGCTTGTTGTGCATCCACCAAATGGAGATTGATTTCACGTGGATTTTCGATCGAATTGAGAATGGCATCTTTTGTAATTTCGTGAAAAACAATTCTTTTTGTTTTTTCTTTTTTTAATTTCAATTCTTCTGCCAAATGCCAAGCAATTGCCTCTCCTTCACGGTCTTCATCGGAGGCTAACCAAACAAAATCAGATGATTTTACTGCTTTTTTGAGTTCACTTACTATTTTCTTTTTATCTGGCGAAACTTCATAAATAGGTTCGTAATTATTATCAAAATCAATTCCCAATCCCTTATCCACCAAATCACGAATATGTCCCATGCTTGACATAACTTCAAACTCTTTTCCAAGAAACTTTCCGATGGTTTTGGCTTTTGCTGGAGATTCTACAATCACTAAATTTTTTGACATAGTATGGTTTCGTTACGATTTTTTAAAATTGTGTGCAAAATAACAAAAACAAATAGGTATCTACCAAATTTTCAAGCAATTATTTTATTGTTTTAAGTTATTTGTGCTTTTTATCGAACCTATTTTTACGTGTTAAGTCCATTGATTTACAATAAATTACTTGCAATAATATATGTTGAATATTTTTTATTGAACTAAAAGCGTTTCAAAACATATCCAGTTTAAAATTCAAACAAAACCAACTTAATTGAAATCCGATTCGTTTAATTTCTTATAAAAAGATTTATTACCTTTGCATTTTCAATTGTATTGAGAAAATTTTGCAAACAATTATCAATTGAACTACATCATGATTCATTTTTTCCAAACAACTGAACATTCTATTTTTGCTGTTCAATCCTCCTCACCTCTTTCAAACGAAGTAATAAACAAACTAACTTGGCTTTTTGACGATGCAATTTTGGTGCATTCAGAATTTATTTCTGGTGATTTCATCGGACCTCGTAAAGAGATGCTCACGCCTTGGAGTACAAATGCTGTTGAAATAATTCAAAATATGGGCATTGAAGGTGTCGCTCGTGTTGAACAGTTTTTTCCATATCTTGCCGAAAGCAACTTTGATCCGATGTTGCAAAGAAAATATTCGGAACTCAATCAAACCCTTTTTGATAACGAAAAACAAGCCGAACAAATCACCGAAATAGATGATATTGCTTCGTACAATGAAAAAGAAGGACTTGCTTTAAGCGATGATGAAATAGAATATCTTCAAGATATTTCTCAAAAATTGGGAAGAAAACTGACTGATAGCGAAGTTTTTGGGTTTTCGCAAGTAAATTCAGAACATTGTAGGCACAAAATCTTCAACGGACAATTTATTATTGATGGAGAAGAGAAAGAGATGACGCTTTTCCAATTGATAAAACAAACCTCAAAAGACAATCCAAACGATTTAATTTCGGCTTACAAAGATAATGTTGCGTTTAATCAAGGTCCAAATATGGAACAATTTGCACCAAAATCGGAAGACAAACCCGATTTTTTTGAAACACGCGAAATAGAATCTGTGATTTCTTTAAAAGCAGAAACACATAATTTCCCCACCACAGTAGAGCCGTTCAATGGTGCTGCAACAGGAACCGGAGGTGAAATCCGCGACAGATTGGGCGGTGGAAAAGCAAGTTTGCCCATTGCTGGAACTGCAGTGTATATGACAAGTTATCCCGATGTCTCATCAAAAAGTAATTTATCCCGCTCGTGGTTATATCAATCTCCGGCTCAAATTTTAATAAAAGCATCGAATGGAGCTTCTGATTTTGGAAATAAATTTGGACAACCGCTTATTTGTGGTTCAGTTTTTACGTTTGAACACAAAGAAAATAATAAAGAATACGGTTATGATAAAGTGATAATGCTTGCCGGCGGAGTTGGTTATGCGAACAAACGAGATGCACTGAAAGGGGAACCGAAAGAGGGACAAAAAGTGGTTGTGATGGGCGGGGATAATTACCGAATTGGAATGGGCGGAGGTGCAGTCTCATCAGTCGAAACAGGGCAGTTTGAAAATGCAATAGAATTAAATGCCGTGCAACGTTCCAATCCCGAAATGCAGAAAAAAGTCGCTAACGTTATTCGTGCTTTAGCTGAGAGCAAAGACAATCCTATTGTATCGATTCACGATCATGGTGCCGGTGGACATTTAAATTGTTTGTCGGAATTGGTGGAAAATACGGGTGGAGTTATCAATTTAGAAAATTTGCCCGTTGGAGATGTTACGTTAAGTGCCAAAGAAATTATTGGAAACGAAAGTCAAGAACGAATGGGCTTACTTTTAGATGAAAAAGATATTGAAAGGGTAAAAAGAATAGCCGAACGCGAGCGTGCTCCAATTTATGTTGTTGGAGAAACCACAAATGATATGCAATTGACTTTCAAAAGTAATCAACAAAAAAATCCGATTGACTTGCCGTTGGATTATATGCTTGGAAAAACTCCAAAAACAGTTATTACGGATAAAACGATTAATGAGCCGTTTTCAGCAATTGATGTTGATGAAAATAAATTGTTGGAATACATCAAAGAAGTGTTGCAAATGGAATCTGTTGCTTGCAAAGATTGGCTCACAAATAAAGTGGACAGATCGGTAACGGGAAAAATTGCACAGCAACAATGCGTGGGAGAATTACAATTGCCACTTGCCAATTTGGGAGTTGTGGCGTTGGATTATCAAGGAAAATCGGGCATCGCAACTTCAATTGGTCATGCTCCACTTCCAGCGTTGATTGATTCCGAAGCTGGTTCAAAATTGGCAATTGCCGAAGCACTCACAAATATTGTTTGGGCACCATTAGCAAAAGGATTGGATAGCGTTTCGCTCTCAGCAAATTGGATGTGGCCCAGCAAAAACGAAGGAGAAGATGCTCGTCTTTATCGTGCAGTAGAAGCTTGCAGTGAATTTGCAAGTTCGTTGGGCATAAACATTCCAACCGGAAAAGATAGTCTTTCGATGACGCAAAAATATCCGGACGGAACAAAGGTTTTTGCTCCCGGGACGGTGATAATTTCGGCTGCTGCAGAAGTTTCTTCTATTCGTAAAGTTGTGAAACCCGTTATTGTAAACAACACAAAAACAACTCTTTATCATATCGATTTTTCTTTTGATACACCCAATTTGGGAGGTTCAGTTTTGGCACAAACATTAGGAAAAATTGGAGATACCACACCCAACATTGTAGATTCTGAGTACTTTAAAGCATCATTCGATACGATTCAAGATTTAATTTCAAAAAATTTAATCCTTGCCGGACACGATATTTCTGAGGGTGGTTTAATCACTACTTTATTGGAAATGTGTTTTGCCAACACAAAAGGAGGATTGGAAATAAATCTTAGTGAAATAAAAATAAATTCGTTAATTCAACTCCTTTTCGCTGAAAATCCGGGTGTCGTGATTCAGGTGAAAAAAAGTCAGGAGGTGGAAAAAATACTTCGAACTAATGGTATTGGATTTGCAAAGATCGGATCGCCAATTGAAGAAAGGCGACTAACAATCAAACGAAAAAATGACAATTACTCATTTTCAATCAATGAATTGAGAGATGTTTGGTATAAAAAATCGTACTTAATGGATAGCAAGCAAAGCGGTGAAAAAATGGCTCTTAATCGTTTTGAAAACTATAAAAAACAATCTATTGAATTTAAATTTCCCGATAATTTTAGTGGAAAACTTGCTCAGTACGGATTATCACAAACCAATCGTGAAAAAGGAAAAATAAAAGCTGCCGTTATTCGTGAGAAAGGGACAAATGGAGAACGTGAGATGGCTTATGCGCTTTATCTTGCTGGTTTTGAAGTGAAGGATGTTCATATGACTGATCTTGCTACGGGGCGGGAAAATTTAGAAGATATTGATATGATTGTTTTCTGTGGAGGCTTTTCCAATTCAGATGTTTTTGGTTCTGCAAAAGGTTGGGCTGGAGGATTTTTATACAATGAAATGGCGAAAAAATCGCTTGATAATTTCTATCAACGAACCGATACTTTGAGTTTAGGAGTTTGCAACGGATGTCAATTAATGGCAGCATTAAATTTGATTGATCCACACAAAGAACATCCTTTCAAAATGCTTCATAACGATTCAAAAAAGTTTGAAAGCAATTTTGTTTCGCTCGAAATTCCTTCGAATAACTCGGTAATGTTCAACTCTTTATCGGGCAGTAAAATGGGTATTTGGGTTGCACACGGAGAAGGCAAATTTTCACTTCCATCCGGTGAAAATGGATACAATATTGTAGCAAAATACAATCACGATGCTTATCCTGCCAATCCAAACGGCTCGGATTTTGCGGTTGCGGGAATCTGTTCTGATGATGGACGTCATTTGGCAATGATGCCTCATTTAGAACGTGCAATTTTTCCTTGGCAGTGTGCGTATTATCCATCAGAAAGAAAGAATGATGAAATTACACCTTGGATAGAAGCATTTGTAAATGGAAGAAAATGGATTGAAAATCAAAAAAACAAGAAATAAACATCAAGTTTGAACCGATGAAAACACAAATTAACTCAAAACCGCGATTATCTTTTTGGCAAATTTGGAATATGAGCTTTGGATTTTTAGGAATTCAATTTGGATTTGCCCTTCAAAATGCAAATGTGAGTCGGATTTTTGAAAGCCTTGGAGCCGATATTGAGAAAATCCCTATTCTTTGGCTCGCAGCACCTGTTACAGGTCTGATTATTCAGCCGATTATTGGATATTGGAGTGACAAAACTTGGAATAAATTGGGAAGACGAAAGCCGTTTTTTCTTTCGGGAGCAATTTTAACTTCATTTGCACTTATTTTGATGCCCAATTCTCCCGCTTTGTGGGTTGCAGCAGGCACACTTT
>JBDHYS010000068.1:0-7305 GCA_039811505.1 Paludibacteraceae bacterium
TTGAATATGTCCCCGGAGCATTTGCAGAATATACTTTTAATTACAAAGATTTATCGGCCTTAGCAGGTATTAGAGCTGATTATAACTCTGTTTTCGGTACATTTATATCTCCCCGTTTTCATCTTCGATACAATTTGATGAATATGGCTCATCTTCGTGTTGCAGCAGGAAAAGGATACAGAACGCCAAATGTTTTGGCAGAAAATAATTTTTTATTAGCAAGCAATCGAAAAATAGAAATTGCCAACAATTTGAAACAAGAAGAAGCGTGGAATTTAGGAGCAACAGCACACATTTTTATTCCCATTTGGAGCGGAAGAGAAATGAGTTTGATGGCCGAGTTTTTCTACACAACATTTGGAAATCAAGTAGTTGCCGATATGGATAGCAATCCTCATATTGTTAGTTTTGCCAATTTAGATGGCATTTCTTATTCAAAAAGTTTGCAATTTGAAACAAATATTGAATTAATAAAAGGATTAACTGCCACTTTGGCGCATCGAATCAACGATGTTAAAACCACAATAAATGGTGTTTTGAGAGAAAAACCATTGACGAATCGTTCAAAAAGTTTAATAACTTTATCCTATCAAACTCCATTGAACAAATGGCAATTTGATTTTACATCGCAATTCAACGGTGGAGGTCGTTTACCCGATCCAGACGTGAACAAACCAAAATGGGAAAAAGAATTTAAGCCATTTACAATCTTAAACGGACAAATTACAAAAAACTTTAAAACATGGTCGGTATATGTTGGAGGCGAAAACTTAACTAATTTCATTCAAGAAAACCCAATTATAAGTGTAGATAATCCATTCAGCAATGAATTTGACGCATCAATGGTTTGGGGACCAATGCACGGACGAACAATCTATGCCGGAATGAGATGGGCAATTAATAAAAAATAAAAATAAAATAAAAATGATAATTATGAAAACAAAACACGCTCTCCTATTGTTTGTAAGTTTGATTATGATTTCTTTTTCTTCGGTGGAAGCAAAAGAGAAAAAAACTAATCACAACAAGACAGTTACATTTGAAGTGTCAATGACTTGTGTCGGTTGTAAAAATAAAATTGAAAAAAACATAGCTTTTGAAAAAGGAATAAAAGATATGCAAGTAGATTTAAGTAAAAAATATGTAACACTTACTTTTGATAGCAGAAAAACTGACGAAGGGAAAATTGCAAATGCTTTTGAAAAGTTAGGATACACAGCAAAACCAATTGAAGCAGAGAATAAATTATAAAAAAACAGTACAATTATTTAACATTAATAAAAAATCAGAAAAATGAAAACAAAAAAAATGATAATGGCATTTGTTGCCATCGCTCTTTCGATGACAATGCTAACAGCACAAGCACCTGTTAACAAAGCCGTTTCAAATGAAACTAAAAAAGAATGTTGTGATAAAAAAATGGCAGAATGCAAAAAATCAGAAAAAGATTGTGTAGCTCAAAAAACTGCTGAATGCAAAAGTCAAGCAGACACGAAAGCTTGTTGTGAGAAAAAAGCAAATGATTGCAAAGCAGAAGCCACGAAATCAGCTTGCTGCACAAAAGACACAAAAGCTGCTAACTAAATTTCCGATAACAGCCAAAAATAAAAAAGGGAATGCCCATTTTAGTTGAGTATTCCCTTTTCTTTACAAAGAAAATTCCTTTAAGCTGGATGAATTGCTTCCGAAGGACAAACATCAGCACAAGTTCCACAGTCTGTACAAATATCCGGATCAATGACATAAATATCACCTTCCGATATTGCTTCAACAGGACATTCACTAATGCAAGATCCGCAAGCAATACAATCTTCATTAATTACGTAAGCCATTTCTCTAAAAATTTATTAGTATTTGTTCTTGCAAAGGTAAAATAATTTTTCCAATAAAAAAAAAAGAATTGTCAATTCTTTTACGCTTTTTAAATTTTTCAGTGTACACTTTTATCCTTTTTGATCAAAAATCGAGATAAAATCGTGTGTTAAAATATTGCTTTATTTTATTAAAAAATAGTACAAAAAAAAGTTGATATTTCCATTTTTTAATTACTTTTGTGGAAATTTATTCTATAAAAGTAATCATCAAAATGGATAATTCATTTTTCAGTAGATTCTCACCCAAAGAACCGAAATTTTTCCCTCTCCTAAAAGAAATTGCAAATGTAATAATGACTGCAACAGACTTAATGATTGAATTTGCTGAAAAAGGAAATTCAAAAAATGCAGAAGAATATTACAGAAAAATCAAAGAACAAGAAAGACGAGGTGATTCACTCTCAAATAAAATTTTTGATGAACTAAACACCACTTTCATCACACCATTTGATAGAGAAGACATTCATAGTTTGGCAACGCAAATGGACGATGTAACTGATTATATCAACAGTGCTGCTAAGCGTATTTTTTTATACAATCCTAAAGAAATTCCGATCGATGCAAAAAACATATCTTTATTGCTGAAAGAATCAGCAATGATTATCGAGAAAGCGGTTTGTGAATTGGGAATTTTGAAGAAAAACAGGGTTAAAATATCTGAGTATTGCTCTCAACTGCACACTTTGGAAAACAAAGCTGACGACGTGTACGAGCATTTTTTGATTAAACTATTTGAGCAACAAAAAGACGGAATTGAGTTGATAAAAGAGAAAGAAATTATGTATGAATTAGAAAAAGCTTCCGATGCCGCAGAAGATGTTGGAAAAATTATTAAAACAATTATTGTAAAATATTCATAATATTTCTCGATAAAAAAAATAAAATTATTCTCCTACTGCTTTTCTATTTAAATACGTTTCACAAGATGAGTCTTTTAATTGTCGTTATCGTTTTAGCACTTATTTTCGATTATATAAACGGATTTCACGATGCTGCAAATTCTATTGCAACAGTGGTTTCTACAAAAGTTCTTACACCTTTTCAAGCTGTTCTTTGGGCTGCATTTTTTAATTTTATAGCCTTTTTTATTGCAAAATACATTATTGGAGAATTTGGAATAGCCGATACGGTATCAAAAACCGTTATTGCTCAATTTGTAACACTCCCGATTGTCTTTTCAGGTTTAATTGCAGCCATTTTTTGGAATCTTCTCACTTGGTGGTTCGGCATTCCGTCCTCTTCATCTCACACACTTATTGGAAGTTTTGCCGGTGCAGCAATTGCAGCAGTTGGATTTCACTCTATTCACATTGCCACCATTGCTCTAATTGCTTCTTTCATTGTTTTGGCTCCATTAATTGGAATGTTAACCGGAATTTTAATTTCAATTCTGACACTTCACGTTTTCAAAAAAACCAATCCACACAAAGCAAACACTTGGTTCAAACGTCTTCAACTGCTTTCATCTGCCATGCTTAGCATTGGGCATGGATTAAATGATTCTCAAAAAGTAATGGGAATAATTGCCGCTTCATTAATTGCTTTTTCAGCAAATAATTCAAATGTTCCGGAGTGGCTATTTTTAACAGACATAAAAGATATTCACGATTGGGTTCCGATTGCATGTTTTACTGTGATAGCTCTTGGAACTTTATCGGGCGGTTGGAAAATAATCAAAACAATGGGAAATAACATTACAAAAATCACCCCGTTAGAAGGTTTTTCTGCTCAAACCGCAAGTGCTTTAACGCTTTTTTTTACCGAAATTTTCAAAATTCCTGTAAGCACAACACACGTAATTACAGGTTCAATTATTGGAGTTGGAGCTACAAAACGTCTTTCTGCCGTTCGTTGGGGTGTTACTCAAAATTTATTGACAGCTTGGATTCTTACCATTCCCGTAAGTGCAATAATTGCAGCTATAATTTACCTTCTTATCGGAAGAATTTTATAAAAAACCATTTTAAAAGACTTTTCTCTGTTTTTATTTTAATTTTTCATCTGAAATAAAACACATTCTATTCAACGTTCCTGCTCTTAAAAAAAAGAGCATAAATTCGTCTGTTTTTTAACTATTTTCTTTGTCGTTATTTCTAATATTTAGATTATATTTGCATTCAGAGAATAGTGAAAAAAAAAAATTTTATACTCAACAGATACTATTAGAAAAGGACAACACAAAACTTTATAATCCCTTAAAAGCTATGACTTTTCAACTGAAATTACCTTTTTTAAATCACAAAAATTTAATTCAAAATAAATTTCACTTAGTCTAATTATTAATTTTAAAAATTTAATTATTAATGAAAAAAATCGTAACAATTATTTGTGTATTGCTAATTACACAATTTGCATTTTCGCAAAACATTATCAAAGGTGTAGTTACCGATAAAAGCTCCGATGAAGTGTTGATAGGCGTAAGTCTTTATCACGCACCTTCCGGAACGGGCACTGTATCATCATTAGATGGAACATTTAGTTTGAAAATTCCAACGGGGAAACAGGAATTAACCGTTTCTTATGTTGGTTACAAAACTCAGAAAATCAGTGTGGATGCAAAACAAACAAACAGTTTGAAAATCGAACTTGAATCAGAAACAATTGGATTAAATGACGTTACCGTTACTTCTTCCATCGCCATTCGGAGAAAAACTCCCGTAGCGATTTCAACCATCGATCCAATTGAAATTGAAGAACGTCTTGGAACAAAAGAATTTCCTGAAATTCTAAAATCCACTCCCGGTGTTTACGCTACAAAACAAGGTGGAGGTTATGGCGACTCACGTATTAACTTACGCGGTTTTGAATCTGCAAACGTGGCAGTGATGATCAACGGAGTTCCAATGAATGATATGGAATGGGGAGGTGTTTATTGGTCAAATTGGGCTGGATTAAGTGATGTTACCCGCTCTATGCAAGTTCAGCGTGGTTTGGGAGCTTCAAAAGTTTCAGCACCTTCAGTCGGTGGCTCTATCAACATTGTTACAAAAAGTACAGACGCAACAAAAGGTGGTGCTTTTTCCTATGCAATTGGAAACGACGGATACAACAAAATGGCGTTTAATGTTTCTACCGGATTAACTGAAAACGGCTGGGCTATGACTTTATTAGGTGCCAAAACTTGGGGCGATGGATACATTCAAGGAACACAATTCGAAGGATATTCCTATTTCTTCAACGTTTCAAAAATTATTAATGAAGACCAACAACTCTCTTTTACTGCATTTGGAGCACCACAATGGCACAATCAACGATACAACGGAGACAAATTGTTGATAAGCGAATGGGAAAAGCTAAAAGACGGTTATCGTTATAATCCTACTTTCGGATACGATAGCCATGGAAATAATAAGACCGGAAATTACAACTATTATCACAAACCGCAACTTTCATTAAACCATTATTGGACAATTGATGAAAAAACAAGCCTCTCAACTGCTCTTTACAGCTCAATCGGACGTGGAGGTGGTTATGCTTGGCGTGGAAACAACAACAGTTCGCTATATGGCACAACCAATGGAAAATTAAACACAGGATATCGCACTTTTGATGGATATATGGATTATGCTAAATTGGAAAGAGAAAATGCTGCCAATCCAAATGGTTCACAAGCCGTTATAACAAGTTCAAGAAATGAACACAATTGGTACGGATTGCTTTCAACTTTTTCTACAAAATTCGAAAACATTGATTTCTACGGTGGTTTGGATATGCGTTATTATGAAGGAATGCACGATGCGTTTATTGTAGATTTGATGGGTGGAAAATTTTATATAGACCCTGCAAGAGCAAACGCAATAAACTCTTCGAACGCTAACAATATTGCTTATAAGAATGCACGATTAAAAGAAGGAGATATTGTCTATCGTGATAACACAGGATATGTAGTGCAAGAAGGAGCTTTTGCACAAGCAGAATATTCAAAAGATGATAAATTAAATGTATTTGTTTCGGGTTCATTATCAAATAGTACATATTGGAAAGTTGATCGTTTCTATTATGACAATGAAAAATCACCGGTAGGAAATTTTCTTGGTTTCACAGCTAAAACTGGTGCAAACTACAATTTAAATAACAATCATAATGTTTTTGCTAATGTTGGTTACATTTCGCGTGCCCCATTTATGAGTGGTGGATATTTTACCAATATTCACGTGAGCAATGTAGTAAATGAAAATGCTGTCAATGAAAAAGTTTTTTCTGCCGAACTTGGGTATGGATATCGTTCAAGATACTTTACAACCAATCTTAACGTGTATCACACAACTTGGTTGGATAAAACCATGATTCGTTCATTTGGTAGCAGTCAAGAAGATCCCGTTGCAAACTTAACAGGCGTCGATGCTTTGCATCAAGGAATTGAACTCGATTTTGTTGCAAAACCAATAGAAAAATTACAAATAAAAGGGATGGTTTCTCTTGGAAATTGGCGATGGATTCACAATGCTTCAGGATATGTTTACAGCAAAGAGGGACAACCCGTAACGAACACAGGAAAACCAACAGACGCACAAGGAAATCCGATTCAACAATTTTCACCGGATCACGCATTTGTAACACTTAATCTGGAAGGTGTAAAAGTGGGTAACTCTGCTCAAACAACCGCATTTTTAGGAGTTAAATATGAATTGCTTAAAAATTTCAATGCCGGAATCGACTACAATTTTATTGGAAATAATTATGCCAATTTCTCCATTGCAGCCAATTTAGGAGAAACAACTTATGGAACTCCTTGGAAAATTCCATCTGCAAGCATATTCGATTTCAACGCCAATTATAAATTCAAAATTGGAGGACTTGACGCTACTCTTTTTGGTAATATTGACAATTTGTTTAATCAAGTTTATATTGCTGATGCACAAGACTTAACACCTACTACTTCTGAACCTGATGAGTGGAAAACGGGCGTTTCTGTAATGTACGGCTTTGGTAGAACCTATTCTATAAGTCTCAAATTAAAATTTTAAGTATCCATAAAAGATAAAATTCAGACAAAATGAAAAAATATATTTTAACATTATTA
Organism: Paludibacteraceae bacterium; assembly: GCA_039811505.1. GTDB lineage: Bacteria > Bacteroidota > Bacteroidia > Bacteroidales > Paludibacteraceae > UPXZ01. The sequence continues at coordinate 6,898 of JBDHYS010000068.1, forward strand.
TTCGTAATTCCTTTTATTTTTGTTTCGTGTGATTATATGAGCAATTTTAATGGACTTGACGAATTAGTTACTTCGACAGAAACGACAACCTATCAATACAAAGTTGTAGATGCAGATTTTGCAACCATCGTTTCAGAATTGAGAAAAAACAAAAACAAATCGGACTCTTTAGCAGCAACAGCTTTAAATGCAGCCAAAATATTCTCTCTTGATTATCCAGCTTCACAGTATGTTCCTTATCTCTTGAAGATTAAATTTGCAGGAGCAACAAAAGGCTCGGCAGCTAAAGTTACGTATGCAATAAACGACACTACACTTGTTGAAAATATTGGCTGAATTCAAGTTACAAATGCAACAGAATTCATATTAATAATTTGTTTAAATTTTTCGTTTGGTGTGAGGTATCCA
>JBDHYS010000069.1:0-7273 GCA_039811505.1 Paludibacteraceae bacterium
TTTAAAACTTTTATAAAATGATTAATCGGTTTTATGAAAAATGGATTTTTTTTTGTTAATTTGTAATTTAATTTTCTGATAATAGTTTAGTTGAAGTCGAAATTGATTGTAATCTTTTATTCATGAAAAAAAATATAAAGCCCCATAAAAACTTTTTATTTTATCTTTTATCACTGCTTTATGGCTTTATTACTGCGTTACGAAATTTTTTATTTGATAAAAAAATCTTATCGTCTATCCGTTTTCAACTGCCGATTATTTCTGTGGGGAATTTAGCTGTTGGAGGTACGGGAAAAACTCCTCATATTGAATATTTAATTGAACTTTTGCAGTCAAAATACAAAATTGCTGTGTTGAGTAGAGGATATAAAAGAGAAACAAAAGGATTTATTCTGGCTACTGAAAACACTAATGCTAAATTAATAGGTGATGAGCCGTTTCAATTATATTCTAACTACTCTACTGTAAAAATTGCTGTTGATGAAAAACGAGTTCGAGGGGTTAACAGATTGATAGATTTATTTCCCGACATTGATGTGATTCTTTTGGACGACGCTTTTCAGCATCGGCACATTCAGCCTGATTTGAATATTTTACTTACCGATTATCATAATTTATTTACACAAGATGCGATGCTCCCTTACGGAACTTTACGTGAGTATGGAAAAAATCACGCTCGAGCTCAGATTGTTGTTGTAACCAAATGCCCTAGTTCTTTTGTTGCGTACGATGAACTCGATTTCCGTAAAAAATTAGGGCTGCTTCCTTATCAAGATTTGTATTTTTCATCTTTTCAATATGAAGAATTTTTTCCTGCTTTTGAAGATGCGGTTCAATTTCTAAAAAATGAGATTACCTCCGTTTTGTTGTTTACGGCAATTGCCAATCCATCTACGATTATTAATTATATAAAGGAGTATTTTGGAGATATTGATTTTAAAACCTGCTTTTTCCCCGATCATCATAATTTTACGCAACAAGATATAAATTATATTGTGTCGAAATGGGAGAAAATGGGAGGAAAGAAAATAATGATAACTACCGAAAAAGATTTTTCACGGTTAAAATCGCGTTCTTTTCTTTCAGATACAATAAAAAAGAATACTTTTGTACTTCCGGTTCGAATCAAGATTTTAAATCAAAAAGAAGAAATGTTTAATCAAAAAATAGATGAATATGTTAGAAAAAATCAAACAAACGGCTGAATTTATTGAGTCGAAGCTTACTGTTTTACCTAAAACAGGCATTATTTTAGGGACAGGATTAGGGAATTTAGTAACTCAAATTACTGGTAAATTGGAAATTCCTTACGAAATAATCCCAAACTTCCCTGTATCTACAGTTGAAGGGCATTCAGGGAAACTTATTTTTGGTAAATTGGGCGATGTGGATATCTTGGCAATGCAAGGGCGTTTTCACTATTATGAAGGATACGATATGAAGCAAGTTACATTTCCAATACGGGTGATGAAAGCACTTGGTGTTGAAAATTTATTGGTTTCAAATGCTTCCGGTGGAATGCACCCCGATTTTGAAATTGGTGATTTAATGATTATAACCGATCACATCAATCTTTTTCCGGAACATCCGTTGCGTGGAAAAAATTTCAACGAATTGGGAACGCGTTTTCCCGATATGAGTGAAGCATACTCAAAAGAATTTATCGCAAAAGCAAAAGCCATTGCAAAAAGAAATAATATAAAAGTAGTAGAAGGAGTTTATGTTGGCACCACGGGACCAACTTTTGAAACACCTTCTGAGTACAAATATTTCCGAATTGTGGGTGGTGATGCAGTTGGGATGAGTACGGTTCCAGAAGTGATAGTTGCCAATCATGCGGGAATTAAAGTGTTTGGGATCTCTATTATTACCGATTTGGGCGTAGAAGGTAAAATTGTAGAAGTTACGCACGAAGAAGTACAAGAAATTGGTAACAAGGCTCAACCGTTAATGACACAAATAATGAAAGAATTGCTCTCCGAGATTTAGAGAATATTGGAAAAGGGTTGTTTTTTTGCCGAAAGACAACCTTTTTTATTTATTAATCAAATTCTCCCTTTTTTTTGTAATTTAATGTTGTTTAAGTTGAGATTCTATTAGATTGCTAAAAAAACAGATGCTATTGTTATAAAGTAGGTATAAAATGTCGACTTTTATGGTGTATTTGACAATTATAGCGATGAAATGTGAAAAAAATGCAGTAATTTGTTGCATTTTCTTACAATTTGTTTGGTGTTTAAATAACAAACATTTATATTTGCCTTTTGAAAATTATATTTCGTTAAAAAATTAGGAGAACTAAAGAAGATTAATAAACAAAATGTTAAATTTATGAGAAAATTAAAACTTTTATTGGTTTGCCTTTTCGTGGCAAGCATAGGTTTGGTTAATGCTCAAACAAAAACAGCATCCGGTACGGTTGTTTCAGCCGAAGATGGATTGCCTATTATTGGAGCGAGTGTAGTTGCAAAAGGACAAGCTACAGTTGGAGTATTGACAGATTTATCCGGAAAATTTTCGTTTGCAGTTCCTGCATCGACAAACGCTGTTGTAGTGTCGCTCGTAGGGATGAAAACGGTAGAGGCACCCGTTGGTCAAAACGTGGTGGTAACTTTGGAGTCCGATGTGTCTGAATTGGATGAGGTGATTGTTGTGGCGTATGGTACAACGACCAGATCTCAATTTGTTGGATCGGCTAAAACTGTTGATGGTAAGCAAATTGCATCAAAATCAACCTCGAACGTTACAAATGCACTTCAAGGCGTTATTCCCGGTGTTCAAGTTGTGAATAATAGTGGTCAACCTGGAACCGGTGCTACTATTCGTATTCGTGGTGTTGGGTCTATTAGTGGAGGTACAACTCCTTTGTATATTGTTGATGGAGCTCCTTATGATGCGGGTAATATCAATTTAATCAGTCCATACGATATTGAATCTATGACTGTTCTTAAAGATGCAGCGGCAACAGCTATTTATGGAGCAAGAGGTGCTAATGGTGTTATCTTAATCACAACAAAAGGCGGAAAAAGAGATTCAAAAATTGTTGTAAATGTGGATGCAAAATGGGGTAATAGTTCTCGAGCTGTACCAAATTACAATGTCATGACAGATCCTGCAATGTATTATGAGAATGCATATAAAGCTATGTATAACTCACAAATATACAATGGAAAATCTGCTGCAGATGCTTTCAAATATGCAGATGATAATTTCTTAAAACAAAATGGTGTAGGTTATTTAATTTACACAGTTCCCGCAGGAGAACGTGTTATAGGAACAAATTTCAAATTGAATCCCAATGCAACTCTTGGTTACAGTGATGGACAATTTTATTACACTCCTGATAACTGGGAAAAAGAGACATTAAAAACAGATAATCTTCGTCAAGAGTATAATTTTTCTGTTCAAGGTGGTAATAATACAAATCAATATTTCTTTTCAGCAGGTTATTTGAATGATCCGGGATTAGTTAACGGTTCTGGATTTGAACGTTACACATTGAATTCAAAAATTGAATCTCAAATGAAGAAATGGCTAAAAGGAGGTATTTCAACTTCTTATTCATTTGCTAACACCAAGAATCCAGGATTTCAGTCAACATGGGGTAGTACAGGAAACGTGTTTGCAAATGCTAATAATATGGCTCCAATTTATCCATTCTATGTGCGTAATGCAGACCAATCGTTAAAAATAGATGATAGAGGTAATCAAGTTTATGATGCAGGAACAACTACTAATTTTATTCGTCCCGGTTCTGCACCAAGAGGAAACCATGCTATCAATCTACTTTTAGATGATAATTATTCAATGTCTGATAATTTTAATGGAAATATTTATTTGACATTAACTCCGATTAAAGATCTATCATTTACAGCGCGAGTTTCACCAGACGCATATAATGTTAGAGAGCGTTCTTTAAGTAATCCATTTTATGGAAGTGTAACATCTCAAGGTGCTGTGTCGATTGCACATAGAAGGTTGTTCACGATAAATCAACAATATTTTGCAAATTATAAAATTGACTTTGCAAATATTCATAAAGTAGAATTATTGGGAGGATATGAAAATTATTCTTTATTAAGCCAATCATTATCTGGGAAAAATGACCATTTATACAATCCATTTGTTGGTGAATTAAATAACGCTTATGGAGTTGAGCCAGCAAGTAGTAATGCTCGCTCGTCGAGTGACCATTTTGCAACTGAAGGATATTTTGGTCGTGTTCAATATGATTTGTATGATCGCTACTACCTAAACGCAACTGTTCGTCATGAAGGTTCTTCAAGATTTGCACCGGAAAAACGTTGGGGTACATTTGGTAGTGTGGGAGCTGCTTGGAATATTGCAAGAGAGGCTTTTATGTTTAATACAGCATCGTGGTTGCAAGAATTGAAATATAAAATCAGTTATGGAACACAAGGTAATGACCAGATAGGAACTTACTATGCGTTTAGAGATTTATATCAAATTTCTTATAATAGTACTACGGGTGAATACAATAAAGTGTTAGCAACAAAAGGGAACCCTAATCTTACTTGGGAAGCTCAAAAGCTATTTAATACAGGATTTGAATTTTCTATGTTACAAGGAAAATTAAGTGGACAGGTAGAATATTTTAGCAGAATGAACTCTGATATGTTATTTAACGTTCCTATGCCTCCAAGTGCAGGATTCTCTTCAGAACCTCAAAATATTGGATCGGTATTCAATAGCGGATTTGAGGTTGAATTAAATTCTGCGATTATCAATACGAAAGATGTACGATGGAATGTTTTTGGTAATATAACAACAATTAAGAGTTTGATTAAGGAACTTCCAGAATATACGAAAGCAACAGGAGGAATCAAAAGTTCAGCTTATATCTTAAAAGAAGGTGGATCTTTAAATCAAGCATTTATGGTTGAGTACGCAGGTGTAGATCCTTTGACAGGACAATCTATGTATTATGTTGATCCTGAAAATGGAGATCGTTCAACAACTGTGAATTACGCAGATGCAAAACAAACAGATTTAGGTGATATTTCAGTAAAAGCTTATGGAGGTTTTGGAACTTCATTGGAAGCTTATGGCTTTGATCTCACAGCTAATTTAGCGTATCAATTTGGTGGTAAATCTTACGATGGTGGATACCAAGAATTAATGCACGCAGGAAAACAAATAGGAAGAAACTGGCACATGGATATTCTTAATGCTTGGACACCAGAAAATCCAAGTACAACAATTCCACGCATCAACTCTGCGGATGATTTTGATCAAAAACCTTCAGATAGATGGTTAGTTAGTTCAAACTATTTAGGACTTAATAATGTAACATTTGGATACACCATTCCTTCAAAACTCACTCGTAAGCTTGATGTGAACAGGGTAAGATTGTACGTTTCCGGTGATAATTTAGCATTGTTTACTGCAAGAAAAGGTTTTGATCCTCGTCAATCACAAAATGCTGTTGGATATGGTGTTGCAATATCTACATCTTCAGGTAACTTTGTTTACAGTCAAATGAGAGTTGTTTCGGGTGGTTTATCTATCACATTTTAAAAATGTTTAACCTATTAATATTTAGAAATATGAAATTAAGAAAAATTTCAACCATAATAGCCATTTTTACTTTAATGGCGATGATGTTGCCTTCATGTCAAGATCTTGACATGCATTTTGAAGGTGGCTCGCAAGATGATGATCAAGTTCAGGCTACGGTAGAGGCTATTCCAGAGCGAATTAATGCATCGGTTAACGGTATGTATGCAATATTAGGAAAGCCGAACGGATTCTTTAATTTATCATCCCCTCGAGCAGACGATTTTGGATATCCTTGCGTAGCGTTAGGGCAAGATTTGAATAGTGGTGATATGACGAATGAGGTATCAGATTATGACTGGTTTTCTGTTGCTTTAGAATGGTCTGACAGAACCCCAACGTATGCAAATCCACAAATCCGTTTAGGATTATTCTATAAAATTATTTATGCTGCATCTGATGTGTTAGCTTCTATCCCGAATGATACGGAGAATCAAGAATTAATTTATAAACGTGGTCAAGCAAAAGCTTTACGTGCATTTTCCTATCTCTCATTAGCTCCTTATTTCCAATTTAAATACAAGGGAAATGAAGACAAACCATCCGTTCCAATGATTAAACCTGGTGTTGTGTTAAATAACAATCCCAGAGCTACATTGAGCGAATTGTATAATGGTGAAGCGGGTATAATTACAGACCTCACCGATGCAATTGCTGATCTTGATGGATTTAAACGTTCAAACAAAGGTTTAATTGATCAAAAAGTTGCTTATGGTCTTCGTGCTCGTGCATATTTGTATATGGAGGAATGGGCGAAAGCTGCTGATGATGCAGATAAAGCGATGCAGGGTCTTAGTCCTTACACTATAAATGATTTAAAGGCTCCCGGCTTTTTTGAAGCAAATGATCAAAATTGGATTTGGGCACTTATATTGCCATCTGATTTGATTAACAATGTAATTAGTGGATTAGCTTCTTGGCCCTCCCAACTTGGTTCATTCTCTGGTAATGCTTATGTTCCTTATGCTGGTATATACCGTAGTATCAACTCTTTATTATATGCAAAAATAAACACAACTGATGTGAGAAAAAATTGGTGGTTAAATGAGAGCAAGCAATCTCCTTATCTTGAAGGGTTAACTTGGAAAGATGAAGAAAAAAATATTGTTTATTCTGGACAAGCTATTGCTACTGCAAAAATTGCTGATGTTAAAGAACCGATGAAAGCTTACGCTAACGTTAAGTTTGGAAATAAAGCAGGTGTTGGCGCACCATATAATCAAGGAGATTGGTGTATGATGCGTGCAGAAGAAATGATTCTAATCAAAGCGGAAGCATTGGCAAAATCTGGAAAATTATCTGAGGGTAAAAATACACTTCAAGATTTTGTAAAAACATACAGAGATCCTGCTTATACAAGTAAGGCGTCTTCTGTCGAGGATTTTGAAAATGAAGTGTGGCTACAAAGAAGAATCGAATTGTGGGGTGAAGGTTTTGCTATGGCAGATGTGATGCGTTTAGGAAAAAATGTTGTAAGATTCCATCCAGGGGTTTCCAATAATGTTCCTGATGATTACAAGTTTAACTTGTCTCACGATAATCCTTGGTTATTACTTCGCTTTGTTCAAAGAGAAACAACCAATAATGTTGGTGTGGTAAATAACGAGGGTGGCACTCAACCTAAGACAGACGATGGAGCTGGCTTAAAAGATGGTGTTACAGATTAAGCTTAACATACTTCTAATAAACTAAAAAT
>JBDHYS010000070.1:0-7261 GCA_039811505.1 Paludibacteraceae bacterium
GTGGAATAAGTGCATTGAATGTGGCACAAACATCGTTGGTAAATTGGGCTGCCGGCGGACAAAATTCAGTAGCATTTAACGGAATGTTAAGTCTTTTTGCTAATTATACCGACAAAAAAAATGTTTGGGAAAACACAATGGATATTGGTTACGGATTGCTTAGACAAAGTAGTTATAACGGATTTATGAAAACAGATGACCGATTTGATTTCACGTCAAAATACGGACGACAAGCTTTTGATAAATTTTATTACGCCGGTTTGTTGAATTTCAAAACACAATTGGCACCCGGATATAATTACCCGAACGATTCAGTGAAAATTTCTGATTTATTTGCTCCTGCTTACGGACTTGTTGCAATCGGATTAAACTACATTCCAAACAGTTATTTCAATGTTTTCATCTCTCCTATCACAAGCAAAACCACTTTTGTAAACGATGATTTCTTATCATCACAAGGTGCATTTGGGGTTGAAAAAGGGAAAAAATTCAAATCAGAATTGGGAGGTTATGTTCGTGTTGGATTTAATAAGAATGACTTCAAAGATGGTTTTTTCAAAAATATCGCCATTGCTTCAAAAATTGATCTTTTCTCCAATTACTTGAAAGACCCGCAATACATTGATATAAATTGGGAAAACTTAATCGGAATGAAAGTGAATGAATACATTACCATCAGCATCAATACGAATTTAATTTACGATTACGACATAAAATTTGATGCGAACAATGACGGTTCATTAGATGGAGATAAAGCGAGAATCCAATTTAAAGAAATTATCGGCGTAGGATTTATGTATAAATTCTAACCTTTCAAACAAAAACGGGAAATAAAAATTTTTTCCCGTTTTTGTTATTTCGCTTCTATTCCTCTTCGTAACTGTAATAAGGTTGGTTCTTTTTAGACGGTCGCCGCAAGTTTTTCAACGGTGTATATTCTAATGTTACAACGGAAGGATCCAAATCCAACATTTGCGTATCAGACGTGGTAAATCTTTTTATCCAATAATACAGAATAAGAATTGCTTTTTGATTGGTGGGTAAATCCATATTTCGCACAATTCTTTCCACCACCACAAATCTAAAATCTCCTCTGATTTTACTTTCCCGCAACGAAGGATAACGGCTGTACAAATCGACTTCTCCTTTTTTCTCCAACTCTCTGCAAATTTGATGCACATAGGTATCCACATGCAAACCCATTTTAAAACCGGCTTCAATATCGATTCTAATAATTTTTTGAGGAATTAAAGTGGTCGTTTCGTATTTGAAAGTGTACGGTTCATCGTTTTTTTTCAAATAAACAAACCAATACGTATCAGCTCTTTTGGGCGATTTCAGCAAAATAGATTGTATGATTTTCGTTTCTATTTCATCTTTGTATTTTGCTCTCGTAACATAGACCAAATGTGTTGCAAATTTTGCAATAGAAGCATCGTTACTTATGTTTTCAATTATTGGTAAATATTGATGAATGGGCTCAAACGAAATACTTCTATTCTTAATTCTTCGTCCGTTATACCAAACATAAATAACGAAAAATATCAATGCTCCAATAAATATAGCTACATATCCGCCGTGCATAAACTTCAACATATTAGCTAGAAAAAAACCACCTTCGATAGTCAAGAAGAAAAGCGTTATCGGAATGCTAAACCAGAGCGGTTTGTTGGTGGCAAAAAGATATACAAAGAGGAGAATTGTGGTCATCAACATCGTAATCGTAATTGCTAAACCATACGCAGCTTCCATATTCGATGAAGAACCAAACAAGATAACAACAAAAATGCACAAAATCATCAACGCATGATTTACAACGGGAATATACATTTGTCCTTTCACTTCTGTTGGGTATTTTATGTGAACATTGGGCCATAAGTCCAACGAAATAGCTTCGCTAATAATAGTAAACGAACCGCTTATCAATGCTTGGCTGGCAATGATTGCAGCCAAAGTTGCCATTATCACACCTACAAAAGAGAACCACGAAGGCATAATGCTGAAAAATGGATTTGTTCCTTGATAAAGTTGATCGGGATGTGTTATTATCCACGCTCCTTGTCCTAAATAGTTTAACACAAGCGTAATTTTTACATAAATCCACGAAGTGCGAATGTTTTTTATTCCACAATGTCCTAAATCGGAATAAAGCGCTTCTGCTCCGGTTGTACATAAAAAAACAGCACCTAAAATGATCAGTGCATTTGGAACGGTCGCTATCAGCTTTATGGCGTATAAAGGATTCAGAGCTTCTAAAATTTGAGGATATTTTGTAAGCGAAGTAAAACCCAAAACTCCAATCATCGAAAACCACAAAAACATAATGCTTCCAAATGACTTTCCAAGTCTTGATGTTCCCATCGGTTGCAGAATAAACATAAAAAATAAAATTCCGATGGTAATGGGCAGTATTGGAATGGACGGATTCAGCACATTCAATCCCTCAATAGCCGAAATAACCGTAATGGCAGGGGTAATAATTCCATCAGCCAACAAAGTAGCTGCTCCAACAGCAGCAATAATATACGCCCAACGGTATTTTTTCCGAATCAAAGCAAAAAGAGATAAAATTCCCCCTTCACCATGATTATCAGCACGAAGTGTAATGATTACATATTTTAGCGTAGTTTGAAGTGTCAAAGTCCAAAAAACAGCCGAAATAGCTCCGAAAATATAGAGTGTGTTTGCTTTTTCGCCCATTGGCAAACTGCCTACAATGGCTTTCATAACGTACAAAGGCGAAGTTCCAATATCTCCAAAAACAATACCAATAGCCAACAAAACACCCATCGTATTGAATGGAATCTTATTGCTTTCTTTCTTCATTTGATTGAATTTTTTAACGTAAAGTGTCTTTTCTAAATTCATAAGAAATCAAGCAAATTAATTGGGAGATTTCACGGTGCAAAATTACAAGAAAATAGTGATAACAAACAAAATTTATCCTACTTTTTTGCAATCAAAACAAAAAATTCCTTCGTCAGCACACAAACTTCTATTTTTCATCAAATAATTTTTCCTCCAATTTGAACAACTTGATTTCATTGCTGTTTTATTCAATAAAATTTAATATCTTTGCAGCAAATTCAAGAACAGTAAGAAACACATAAAGTACGAACACCTAAAGACATCATAATCTCAAAAGAATACAATTCCCATTTTTTATTTGTCCTCAATTATAGATGCCTAAATCCGCACAAATTCTAATAAAAACTCAACAAGAAAACGTATGAAAAGATATATTTTTTTAATTTTCATTCTCTTTGTTTTTTTCCATTTCACTTTTGCCAAAGATTATACCATAAGTGGTTACGTTACTGAATTAAAAAGCAGTGAAACGTTAATTGGAGCATCAATAGTAGATATAAAATCGGGAAAAGGGACTGTAACAAATCCGTACGGATATTATTCGCTCACACTTCCGGAAGGAGAAGTTTCGATCCGATATTCTTATGTTGGATTTTCGGCAGAAAGTCGTGAATTCAAACTTACAAAAGACACTGTGATTTCCGTTTCACTTTCTACAGATACAGAATTGAAAGAATTAACCGTTATTGGGCATCACACAGAATTGGGCGTAAAAGGGACTCAAATGAGTTCAATAGAAATCCCAATTGCTCAAATAAAATCAATCCCTTCGCTTTTTGGAGAAACAGACGTACTGAAAGCATTGCAACTTCTACCGGGTGTTCAAGGTGGCGTGGAAGGTTCGGCGGGTTTGTATGTTCGTGGTGGCGGACCTGACCAAAATTTATTGCTTCTTGACGGAGTTCCTGTTTACAATGTAAATCATCTTTTTGGATTTTTCTCCGTATTCAATGCTGATGCGATCAAAAACGTAACGCTTTATAAAGGAAATTTTCCTGCCCGTTTTGGAGGAAGACTTTCTTCAGTTTTAGATGTGCGAATGAACGATGGAAATATGCACGAATATCACGGAAATGTGAGCGTAGGGATTATTTCTTCAAAAGTAAATTTAGAAGGTCCCATTATAAAAGGAAAAACGAGTTTTAACGTTTCGGCTCGAAGAACCTACTTAGACGTTTTAGCACAGCCAATTATTAAACTCATTGCGAATCAAGAAGGAGCATCCGGAACAAGTGCAGGATATTATTTCTACGATTTTAACACGAAAATTAATCACAAATTTTCCGACAAAGACAGACTTTATTTGAGCGTTTACACAGGCGATGACGCCATTTATGCCTCCTACAAAATGCGTTCGGGAATTGATGATGGCGTAAATCAAAGGGTGGAATATTCTGAAAAGATGAAATTGAGTTGGGATTGGGGTAATTTAATTTCATCTCTTCGTTGGAATCGAGTTTTGAACAGCAAGTTATTTATGAACACAACAGCTTCTTATACGCGTTATCGGTTCAAATTGGCATTAACAGACACTTACGAAGAAACACCAAAATCGGATAGAAATAGCACCATGCGATTAGGATACAATTCAGGAATTGAAGATTATACCGTAAAACTCGATTTTGATTATCTTCCAACACCAAATCACGATATAAAATTCGGAACAAGCTATGATTATCATCAATTCAAACCGGGAGTTTCATCGTTTAAAGAGACTTCCTCGTCCAACAATCCAATCAATGTGTCAATTGGCGATGATCCGATTTATGCCCACGAAGCATCACTTTATGCCGAAGACAATATGACCGTTACAGATTATTTTAAAACAAATATTGGATTGCATTATACATCTTTTTTTGTACAGAACAAAACATATCATTCTCTGCAACCACGCATTAGCGGACGTTTGTTGATTACGGACGATTTATCATTCAAAGTTGCTTACGCTTATATGTCCCAATACATTCATCTGCTTTCAAACAATAATATTAGTTTACCAACCGACCTTTGGGTTCCGGTAACAAATAGAATTACTCCGATGAATTCCAACCAATATTCAGCCGGCTTTTTCTATAACTTAAAAAATTTAGTCGATTTATCGGTTGAAAGTTATTACAAAACAATGGATAACATCATCGAATATAAAGACGGTGCAAGTTTTTGGGGTTCCACAACTGGATGGGAAGATAAAGTGAGCATGGGACGCGGTTGGTCGTACGGAGTAGAATTTTTAGCACAACGTTCTTTTGGAAACACTACAGGTTGGATTGGCTATACGTGGTCAAAATCGGAGAGACTGTTTGACAGAGCGGGGCAAGAATTGAATTTTGGAGAACCTTTTCCTGCAAAATACGACAGAAGACACGATATAAGTATTGTGGCAACGCATAAAATAAGCGAAAAAATTGACATTTCTGGAACGTGGGTTTTCAGCACCGGGAACACGGGAACGCTCGAAATGCAAAATTACGAAGCTGCTCCAATTCCGGGTTTTTATTATAATCAATCGTTGCCCTATATTCCTTCTCGGAATAATTTTAGATATCCATCGTATCATCGTGCTGATATTGGTGTGAATTTTCACAAACAGAAAAAACACGGCGTTAGAACGTGGAATGTAAGTGTTTATAATCTTTACAATCATCTTAATCCTTTTATGGTTTATACAAACACCGATTATCTTATTTACCAATCAAAGAAAACATTAAAAAAAATAAGTCTATTCCCAATTATTCCATCTGTAAGCTACAGTTATAAATTTTAAGAAAATGAAAACAATACACTATATTTTCACATTTTTTATCCTTATTGCAGCAATTTCTTGTGAAAAAGAGATAGAATTTAATGGCGATGAGACCAAACCTTTATTAGTTATCAACGGGATAATTGAAACAGGAAAAGTAATTGAAATTCGGCTTACTGAAAGTAAATTCTTTTTAGATAGCGATGTTACCCCCTACAAACAGGTTGAAGATGCAACGGTAAAATTAGAAATTAATGGAGAATACAAAGAAACTTTGCAATTTAAAGTGGGAATTTTTGGAAGTTCTTCCTTCGACTATGGAAATAATCCTAAACCGCCCGTTGGTTCAGGAAAAGAAGTTGGTTTTTACGCCTCAACGTATCAACCAAGAGCCGGTGATAAAATAAGAATTACGGCATCAAGTGCAAAATTCGATGAAGTTTCAGCCAATTTTGAAATGCCAGAAATAGTACCAATCATCTCCATTGACACAACTAATTATAAATTAATAGAATACCCAATAATTATAATTAATTTTTCAACAGACTATGATGAATATGGAAACCCGATATACTCAGATTTAAAAAAGGATACAACAGGTTATTATGTGAACGAACGATTCGATATAAAAATCACATTTCAAGACAAATCGGAACAGCAAAATTTCTATCAATTTAAGTTGAATGTTAAAGATGTTTTTTCAAGCAATGGTGTACGTATCTATAATTCAATGCCTGTTTTTTATATAAGCAAAGAATCTTTTGATAATGGTTATTTTAACTACGGCGTACCATATTACACTACATCTGACATTGTTTTTAATAAAAAAAACAACCAATCTGGAGGAAATATTTTTGACAATGAAAGAGAAAACAATCCTTATATGATTTTTTCCGATGAACTCATAAATGGTAAAAAGTATTCGATCAACATTTCAGTTCTACTTCCAAAAGGACAGTTGGATAAATACAAGAATCCAGTACCGATTTATGCAATTGATCCTGAAAGAAGAGAGTTGCATTTGGAATTGATGCACATTACAAAAGATTATTTCTACTATTTACGCTCCGAAGAAACGTATATGAATCAAGAATTATTGTTTTCTGAACCGGTGCAAATTTATACCAATATAAAAGGTGGTGCAGGTCTAATTGGTGCTTTTTCAATTTTACCCTTTATTCATACACTTTCTAATTATTAAACTCAACCTTATACACACGCTTATTTCCAACAAAATCAGTTGCTTCAAATTGCAGCTGGTTTCGTCCTCTTTTTAATTGACTTTTATCATCGAAATAATAGGTATAAAGATTGGATTTAACATCGTGTCGGAAAAGGGCAAATTTTCCATTTATTTCTCCCCGAAAATGGCTCACTCCACTTTTATCATCACTTAATCGAATGATTATTTGTTTTCGTTGTGTCCATAGTTTTTCGTTGTGAGGTTGAATAATAGGCGGAACGGTATCGATATCAATAACGTATTTATCTCCCAACTCATTAATTGAAACTTCCACACCGCCGTTTTTATACGTTCCACCTAACCAATTTGATTTCCCGTTTCTATCAATTTTCACTACGCCCACTTTTGTCGTGTCACTTCCATTTACAGTGACTAAACGAATCCAAAGCAGACCGTTTTTATGTAGC
>JBDHYS010000071.1:0-7134 GCA_039811505.1 Paludibacteraceae bacterium
AAGCAACGAATCGCTACAAAATTTTGCTCAAAAAAACATTTTTTCACCGCTCGGAATGAACAATACAGATTTCAATACAAGTAAAGACAAATTAAAAAAAATAGTCCCTACGGAAAAACAAAAAGATGGAACTGTATTGCGTGGAGTTGTTCATGATCCGATAGCAAGAGAATTGAACAAAGGAATTTCCGGAAATGCAGGTTTATTTTCAGACGTTATGGATTTGGCAAAATTTATTGAAGCTTTACTTAACGGTGGCGAATGGAACGGAAAACGAATATTAAGCCCGCTTGGTATTCAGAAAATGATTTCCATTCCACAACATGTTTCACAATTTGGAAGAACTTTGGGGTGGGATATTTTTTCCCCTTACGCATCAAATAACGGTGATTTGTTGAGTTCAAGCACATTTGGGCACACAGGATATACAGGAACTTCCATCACTATCGACCCTGAAAATAAAATCGGAATTATTCTTTTGACAAACCGAGTTCATCCCGAAGACAAAGGAAGTGTCAATCGATTGAGAGGATTAATTGCGAATTGCATTGCGGCATCAGTTTTTGATGAAAACAAAAGCAACACAGCTTCTCAACCAGCTTGGAGTTACGAGTCGCATTACAAAAAAAGATTGGAGCAATTTAATTCAGAAACACCCATTTCTTCTGATGACATTGTGATGCTTGGCAACAGTTTGACTGAAGGTGGAGGCGATTGGAGCAAAATAACGGGTGTAAAAAACATTCGGAATAGAGGAATTGTTGGAGATAATACCATCGGAATTTTAAAAAGATTGGGAGAAATTACGAAAGGAAAACCTAAAAAACTATTTCTATTAATCGGAATAAACGATATTGCAAACGGTTCTTCGACGGATGATATTTTAAGCAATATTCAACTAATTATTCAAAAAACAAAAATCGATTCGTCAACAACAAGGATTTATATTCAAAGTTTATTGCCTGTCAATCAATCTTTTCAGCGGTACAAAAATTTAAATAACAAAGAGAATACGATCATTGAATTGAACCAAAAATTATTTCAATTAACGAAGAAACATAAAATTATTTTTATCGATACTTATCCGTATTTTCAAGAAGAAAAAAATGATGTGCTCAGGAAAGATTTCACAACAGACGGTTTGCATTTGAATCAAAAAGGGTATGAAAATTGGTCAAAAATCCTAATTCCTTATTTGAAATAGAGAAAATTTAAAAATCGTCCAAAGAAATAAGGTTTTGCACAACGGCATAAATCGTTAATCCGGAAACAGATTTTATCCCTGTTTTTTGAGAAATATTTTTTCGGTGTGTGATGACTGTGTTTACGCTAATATTCAAGTTATCAGCGATTTCTTTATTTGAAAAACCTTCAGCCAACAATTTTAACACATCAATTTCTCTATCTGTAAGCGTTTCTTTATTGTTGTAATTATCGTTTCCATCGGTTTCAATCCATTTTGTAAGTTTTGACGAGAAATTCTTTCGTGAATCGTAAATGTCAATTTCACCGTCCAATTTATTTAAAATAGAAACAGGAAAATGGGAATAAATTATCCCAATCCATTTTGTTTGTTCTATTTTACTTTTTAATTGATTAAATTGGTTCGTATTAGTTAAAATAAAAGAGGGATTTATTAAAATTATCGATTCGAAAGGGTATTTTATCAATCCTTCTAATTCGTCGAGCGAAGCCACAAAAGTAACAGTATTCACCCTTTCAACATTGGTTAAAAGTGCCTGAATACCTTCACGAATGATAGGCGAATTTTCTAAAACAATGATTTTTACAGATTTCATTTAGGAAGTTTATTGGCAATTTTTTCTAAACGGATTGTAAATGGAATAAGGATTAATTCTTCGATATTGGAGTGGATTTTCAAATCAAATTCTAATTCGGTAAGGAGAAAAAACAGTCGCCTCCGCACAATGCGATCTTCGTCTGTAGGCAGGTATTTAATCAATAAATTCTTCAGATCTATCAATTTTTCTTCAATATCATCGTGATGATCACGATATTCGATTGTCGTATAATTATTCTCGGTTTCTGTACGTTTATTTGCTTTTATTTGCTCTACCAATTGAATTACGTAAGGATGAAAAACTTTATTTTCATACTCCAAATGATCCATAACTTCTTTGAAATAATCAGCAAAAAACTGGGAAACCAATTTCATCTCTTTGTGATTGTTCAACTGATTCATCTCCTCAATTAATTGCATAATCTGCGGATAGATTTTCTCAGAATAAAATCGGTGTGAAGTTCTTAAAAAGTCGATTATTGTGATTACTTCATTCGGATTCAAATTAAATTCAGGGATGGAAGTTTTTCCACAATAAAGATTCAGAAAAGCGATGAAAAGCTCTTCGTTGATATTATATTCTTCACAAATTTCTTTGACTTTTTTATCGTAAACCGGAATAGAAATCCCAAAATGTTCCAATAAGAATAGTAAAAAATTATTTCTTACAATTAATTCTGCCAATTTACTATCGGAAGAGATTTTTCGTATTTGTTTCATATAATTTCTTTTGTTTTTTTAATCGTACCACAAATCGAGATAAATAGGCAAATGATCCGAAAACCCATCATTGTATTTCATTCCAATATAGGTTCTTTTAGGCATTTTTCCTAAAAAAGCATTATCGGTTTCCAATAAAAAATCTGCATCAAAAATCTGCAAATCGTCAGGAGTTGTTCTCACATTCTGATTTGGATTCAACAAAACACCCGACACAATTATTTGATCCAACATTCCCCATTCTCCTTGAAATTTGTGCGTTCCTTTCCCTTTTTCTTCCAATCTGAATGCCAAATTATACAATTTATCATTTTCAAATCCTTCGTTCAGTGGATTTGCATCGAGCGTTTCAACCATACTTTTGTTGGACGGATGATCATTAAAATCACCCATTATCACAATGTTTGGAGTAGCTGAAGAAGAATAAATATCGTTCACTTTGTTTCGAATATGTTGAGCCACATTTATTCGCTTACTTTCGGATTCCATTTCACCACCCAATCTCGATGGCATGTGACAAACAAACAAATGAAGTGTATCATTAGTTTCGACAATTATCCCATTTACATAAAGAATATCACGCGTTTTAAAAGGTTTTCCTTCGTATTGGATCGCAATCGGTTCAGAATAAAGCGGTTTAAATTGATCTTTTTGATATAAAAGTGCTACGTCAATTCCTCTAAAATCTGAAGATTCATAATGAATGTATTGATAATTGAGATTTTTCAACGGCGAATACCGGGTCAAATCGCTTAAAGCTTTATCACTTTCCACTTCGCAAAGTCCCACTACAGCAGGAGGTTGCCACTGTCCAATAGCAGTAATAACTTTTGCGATATTTCCTTGTTTCGTTCGGTATTTATCATTGTTCCAACCACGCATTCCACCCGGAAGATATTCTTCATCGGCAGTTGTTGAGTCGTTTACCAAATCAAAATAATTTTCAACATTGTAACTTACTATCCGAAAGTTTTTTCTTCCATTTTCCCCTACCGAATAAAAAGAAAAGGAAACAAAAAGGACGAGAATTATTAGTTTTATCCTCATTTTTCTCTCTATTATTTTTTTGTTGGTTGCCATTCATAAGCTCCTGCATCTGGTTTTCCATCAGCAAGACGATTTTGTCCGTTCAAATCGTATTTGAAAAGAGTTGCTACTTCATAATCGGCAATATTTCTTGCCGGCGATACCGAATCCAGACCGAAATTGTAATATTCTTTTTCTTTCCGATTAAAAATAGTATTTACAAAAACCGTGTCATTCGCACTGCTCCAAATCACATTCTGAAACATTGGAGGAATTGGATCGGGTTTGGAATTGTGAACATAACTATTTTTGAAACTTCCATTATAAATCGAAGCATGGCGACTTAAAATCTCTAATTCATTGGTATTATTGCCGGAAATCACGCAATTCTGAAAAGAAGTCTCCATCGGAATAATTCTGTTAAGTTCCATTATCATTACCGCACTATTTCCCTCTTTTCCGGATGGTTGAAGTAAAACATTGGCATTGTTAAAATAATTCGCAACCGTGCAGTGAATAAACGTATGTTTTCCTCCGTTCAAATAAACCGAATACGAACCGGTATTTGAAATTTCAGAATTTGAAACCATCACATTACCATTTTGTACCACAAGTCCCCATTTCAAAAAATTGTGGATTCTGCTATTTGTTATCTCAAGTGTTGGGGTGAAATTTCTATCTTGATTTTGGAAAAAAATACCTGCATAACCGCTGTTAATCTGAACAAAATTAAATTTATGAACTCCTTGTTTATTCAATAAAATAATACTCCCCCATTGATTGGAAACAAAATTATACGGCACATCTTCAAAAATCTGATCCGTTCTGTCGCCTCTAAAAAGAATTGGATTTTCACGTGTGCCTTCGGCTAAAATATTGCCATAAACCACAATATTTGCCTTATCGTGTAGGTAAAAACGACTTCCGGGCTGAATTTTGAGTGTTTTTGCTGAATCAACGATTAAATCCCCAAAAATTAAATACGGTTTTGTATTTGTCAAAGTGGTGTCGTTCAGAATAATTTTATTTCGTAGCACTTCCACATTTTGCCCGTACGATAATAATTTCACATCTTGATAATTTCCATTCGTCAGAAAAACAATAGAATCTTTCATTAATATCGGTTCATCGCTTGGCAACGGATGGATCATTGCATCGACAAAAATAAACAGACTATCTTTTGCCCGAATTTCAACATCTTTGAATTGATTATTGGCATTAATTTCTCCGTCCAAATTCATCCGATATGGAGAATGAGCACCTTTTGCCAAACCAATTGCGGCTATTTTAATGTTTTTATTGTGAGGATTGTACACTTTGATTTGTGCAGTGGAACTTCCAATAGCTGTAAAAAGTGTATCGAAAAAAAGCGTATCGGTCGAAAATCTTAGATTTAAACTTGGATCTTCCGAAAATCGGTCATCAACACACGATTGCTGAAAAACCGAAAAAAATAAAATTCCTAAAAAGAAAAAAATACCAAAATGCTTTTTCATCTATTTCTATGCAAGATAAGTTAAAAAAAATAATAGAACGAATTTGTAATCCGTTATATTATTAATTCACAAATTTATTGAAAAAAGACGACAATAATGCACTTTATTTATTTTATCCGAATATTTTTCACTTTTATTTGATTATATTTGTGAAAAGAACAGAATGAAAAGACAAATTGCAACGTATGAAAAAATATATTTTAATTACCAGCGGTACAAAAGGAATTGGATTGGCAGTGGCAAAAAAAATGGCTTCTGAGAATTTCTCACTCATCCTTACCTATGGAAGCGATTCAGAAACAGCCGAAAAAGTGCAAGAGGATTTAAGAAATGAATTTAATATTGCAGTAGCAATAATTCAAGCCGATGCAAGAGAAAGCAAATCAATCGACACCATAGAAAAGTTTATCACGGAGCAAAAAATCACATTATCGCACATCGTTTTCAACACAGGAATTACAGCAAGAGAACCTTTTGAGAAAATAACAGAAAATGAATGGTTGAACGTATTTTATGCTAATTTGCATCAACCCACATTTTTATTGCAACGATTGTTAAAAAACATCGAAAAAGGCGGAAGTATTTTATTTACAGGCTCTTTAATGGCAATTTATCCCCATTCGCTTTCAGTTCCTTATGCGGTTTCAAAAGCAGGAGTTCATTCGTTGGTTCAAAATTTGGTGAAAGTTTTGTCGCCCTATCAGATTAGAATAAACGGAATTGCACCTGGTTACACAAACACCGATTGGCAAAAGAAGAAATCGGAAGAAGTGCAAACAAAAATTAAAGAACGAATTGCATTAAACCGATTTGGAGAACCGGAAGAATTGGCAGATATTTTTAATCTTGCGTTGCAAAATAAATATATGAATGGCGAAATAATTACCGTGAGCGGCGGTTATTCGTTTATATAAATCGACAGATTAAACCTTTTTCAATGTTTTCAGTCTAAACAAGAAAGAAAAAAACGATTAATTTGGGCATCTTAAAATTGAGCAAAAAGAACGGACAAAACAACGAAGAGTTTTTCTCTGAAATTGTAAAATCTTATCACGAAAGGCTTTATTGGCACATTCGACAGATGGTTCTTGTGCACGATGATGCCAACGATGTGCTTCAAAACACATTTCTGAAAGCTTGGAAAAACTTAGATTCTTTTAGAGGTGATTCACATATTTCGACGTGGCTCTACAGAATTGCAAGCAACGAAACTTTAACTTTTTTAGCTCAAAAACGAAAAGAAAATATCTACTCTTTTGATGAAACGGAAGATATTCTTTTCAATAATATGAGAGCAGATTCCTATTTTGATGGAGATGAAGCACAATTAAAACTTCAAAAAGCCATTTTGACACTTCCCGAAAAACAACGTTTGGTTTTCAATATGCGATTTTTTGAAGAGATGCCTTATGAAGAGATGAGCAAAATAGTGGATACTTCAGTAGGTGCTTTGAAAGCGTCTTATCATCATGCAACAAAAAAAGTAGAAGAGTTTTTAAAGAAAGATGATTAAATTGTTTCGAATAAGATTTTAAACCAACATCACGATTTTTAGTCAAATAAACAAGATGACTTGCTTAATATGAAATTAGAAAACAACAACAGACCATTCAAAGTTCCCGATAATTATTTTGAAGGATTGGTTTCGCAAATGGAGCAAATTCCACAGCAAAACAACAAAACAATCTTCCTTTACAAATATCGGTGGGCTTATACGGCAGTTGCATCTATCATTGCACTTGTTTTTATTGGGCAACTTTTTTTCAATAAAATAAATTCTTCTGAGAACTCAACCGATATTTATGATTCGTACATTTTATCACAAGTATCAGAAAGTTCCATCGTAGAATATTACCTAACCTCAATTGACGAACAACAATGAAAAAAAATAGAATACTTTTAGCCGCTTTTTTTATCCTTTTTGCGTACACATTTTCACACGCTCAAAATCAATACGGAAGAATGCGTATTGATGATCTTCACGAGAAAAAATGGGAATTTTTTGTGCAGCAAGTTAATTTATCACCTGCTGAAAGCAATGCTATTAAACCATTTTTTTTAGAATATGAAAAAAATATTTGGCAGCTTCAC
>JBDHYS010000072.1:0-7096 GCA_039811505.1 Paludibacteraceae bacterium
ATATGTTATTTTTTTTGTTAATTTTTTAAATTGAGTGCAAAGATAATTCAAATTTTTATATTATTATAATATCACTATTAAATTATTTTATTATCACTGATTTTTTTTATACTTTTGCAAATTAGAAGAGAAGTTTTTTTTCATGACAAACAAGTTTAACATTTCAGAAAAAGAGGCGAAAATTCTGTTTGAAGATTCAAACAAAGTGCTTGAAATGATCTCAAAAATCAAATGGGAAGATGGTTTTGTTTGCAAAAAATGTAGCAACACAAATTACTGTGAAGGAAAAACACCATTTTCACGACGTTGTACACGCTGCAAAAAAGAAGAATCGGCATCGGCACACACTATTTTTCACAACATCAAATTTCCAATTAATAAGGCATTTTATATTGCTTATCACGTTTGCGCAAAAGAAGAAAATTATTCTTCTTACACCTTTGCTGATGAGCTTAATCTGAACCAAATGACTTGCTGGAAGTTCAAGAAAAGAATTAATGAATGTGTGAAAAACATCTCTCCAAATACTCACGCTAAAACGTTAAAAGGGATTTTATTTATGGATTTTTCAGATATTTGACACAAATAGCAATCTAAATTATGGTTGGCAAATATTACTTCTGAACATTTGGGCGAAATGCAAGCTTGTGAAATCACGATTGGTAGGGCTTTGGAACATTACTTAAAAATATTTGAAAAAAATTATTTCATAAACTTGTATTGATTAAAATTTTCTATCTTTGTGAGATTTTACACATAATACAGATGAAAAAGATACTTGTTTTCACTCTATTTTTAATTGGATTTTTCTTTGCAAAAGCGTCCAATTCGATAGAAATTACCGATTCAACAACCGTTAGTTTATTAACTTGTTCGCCCGGAAAACTTGCCTACGAAAAATTTGGACATACTGCAATCAGAATAAAAGACACTTCTCAAAACATCGATTTTATTGCGAATTGGGGTTTGTTTGATTTTTCAAAACCAAATTTTTATATCCGATTTATCGAGGGAAAAACCTATTATTTGCTGGGAATTCAATCAACCGAACACTTTTTGTTAAGTTATGCAGAACGAAATTCACAAGTAACGGAACAAATTTTAAATTTAACTCCAACAGAAAAAGAGATTTTAGTAAATGCCATAAGTGAAAATTATCTACCCGAAAATCGTGAATATCTCTACAATTTTGTGTATGATAATTGCGCAACTCGTCCGTACGATTTGATAATCAATCTATTCAACAACAATAAAATACATTATAACAATACCATTTTAGAACCATATACATTCAGACAATCGGTCGCTTTTTATGCCGATTCTAAATCTTGGTTGATGTTTGGAATTGATATAATTTTTGGTCGTGAAGCAGATAAAATTGCCACTCAACAACGTGAAAATTTTTTCCTTCCAGAAGTTTTAAGCCATGCACTAAATCTGATTACAATAAATTCTGGAAACGAAAACGGCAAAAAATTAGTTCAATCAGAAGAAATTATTGTAGCAAAAAAAACTGAAATCAATGATAGCGAAAACTCACTTTCCTATCCTTTATTGGTTTCTTCGATTTTACTTATTTTAGTTGCAATTATTACTACTTACGAACTCAGAAGCGGAAAACATTTCAGAGTCATCGGAGCATTTTTCTTTATTCTTTCAGGAGCTGCCGGTATAATAATCGTATTTTTAATGTTTTTCTCTATTCATCCGTTGGTTGGCGAAAACTTCAATCTACTTTGGTGTAATCCTCTTAATTTGATTGCCGGATTTCTGATGCTATTCCGAAAAATGATACCGAAACTTCGAATTTATCACATTTTCAATATTATATTGTTGTTTTTGTCGCTTATTGTATTTGCCCTTTCAATACAACACTGTAACTTGGCATTTCTACCTTTAATCGGTATTTTATTATTAAGAACGGTATTGATTTTGCGAGTTACAAAAAATCTTTACGAATAATTTGGGAATTTCTATTTTAATATCTACCTTTGTAACCGCAAAAACAGGAAGTACGTTTCGTATTTCTAAAATGGCGAGATAGCTCAGATGGTTAGAGCGCATGATTCATAATCATGAGGTCGCGAGTTCAATTCTCGCTCTCGCTACATCCGATTTGAATAAAAAAACAAGAGGTAATCAAAATTTGACTACCTCTTGTTTTTTTTACTAACTTCACATTATGCCAAGCTAATGTAAACTTCTTTCTCTACTTCTCTAAAAGCGATTTTTTCTTCACGAGCCAACCAGCCCAAAGCAAGATTTAAATCCTTTTCTGTAAGTTTTGTAGCTTTTTTCAAAGCTTTAATTTCTAATTCGCCTTCTGATAATGCACTCCAAACTGAACCTGCATTATTTCCAATTTTTTCAAACATCATTATTAATTTAAAATTTATTAACAGTGCAAAGATACGCATAAAACCTGCTTTAAAACATGTTTTATACAAAATAGACCTAATTTATTTAATAAAATTAACTATAAAACCCACGTATAGCATTTATTTAACTTTAATTAACTGAATTTTTGATTCCATTCCTTGAATTTTTGAACTTGCTCATCTCCAAATCTTTGTAAATTTTGAATAATTTTTTCAACAGAATGTTCTTTTCCAATCTTCGTTTTAGAGTAAAAATTATCGGCATAACAAATTATCTCTTCCTCTATCGATTTTGGTGCCATTTCCCGATGTGGAACGGGTAAATTTTGCCGCACAATTGCCGCAAGCGATAATCCCGTTCCTGTGTGTCGTTCAGCCACCAATGCGTGTTTTGGGAAACCCTCTTTTATTAATAATTCTGCTCCTAAATATCCATGTTCGATATAATGATGTGTGCCAAAACAAGCAATTGAAGGTGCATCTGTCATAAAAATTCCAATATCATGCAACATCGCAGCTTCTGAAACAAAATCTCGATCAGCCATTAATTCAGGATGTTTATCAACAATTTCGAGCGATTTTTGTCTCACTTGATTGCTGTGTTGAACCAAAATGGTATATAATTCAGAGTTTTTTTTATAATATTTTTCAATAATATCAAATGGATTCATCGCGTTGAAAATTTAAAAACAGTAAAAACCAACATTTCAATTTTGAATTTGTATTTTTGTAAAAAAGTTGAAAGAAACAAATGTACCATTTTTTTTTCGTTTCAAAACAGTCCGAATAAAAATATTTTAATGAAATACATAGACGTAATTTTACCATTAGCTCTTGGAAGCGCCTTAACTTACTCAGTTCCTGAAGAGTGGAATGACACAATTCAAATAGGAATGCGTGTTGTGGTTCCGTTGGGCAGTAACAAAATGCACACAGGAATTGTTGTTCTTATTCACAGCAACGAACCAAAAATTTATAAAACTCGCGAAGCACTTTATCTTTTAGATGAAAAACCAATTATTCGATTTCCACAACTAAAATTTTGGGATTGGATAAGCAAATATTATTTATCACCGTTAGGTGATGTGTATCAAGCTGCACTTCCGTCAGGGTTAAAACTTCAGAGTGAGACTTTAGTTCAATTAAAAACAGATTTTGAAGATGAGATTGAATTAGATGAGAGAGAATTTTCTGTTGTCGATGCACTTTCAGAAGGCACTGCAAAACGGGTTGATGAGTTGAATCAACTTTTGGGTGTAAAAAACAGTATGCCGTTGCTAAAAAAATTGTTAGAAAAAGGGATAATCGAAATTCGAGAAGAGCTAACCGAAAAATACAAACCAAAAACAGAGAGCTATGTCGATATAAACAAAAATTTCTCATCCGAAACAACTCTAAAAGCAGCTTTTGAAATTGTAGGCAGAGCAAAAAAACAATTAAATTTACTGATGGACTACATTGAGCTTTCAAAATTCCTCTCGTCAAAAGGGAAAATTGAAGTTTCAAAAAAACAATTATTAGCCAAATCAAATATTTCTCCAGCAGTTTTATCGGAACTTGTCAATAAGGGAATTTTGGAATTGTACAAAAAGAAAACGGACAGATTGGACAATTCGGAATTAAAAACAACAGCACCTTTTCCCCTATCCGATTTTCAACAAAAAGCATTTCAAGAAATTCAAAGTGCGATGCGTGAAAATGAGGTGGTTTTGCTTCACGGCGTTACTTCAAGTGGCAAAACTGAAATTTACATTCATCTGATAAACAAATTTTTAGAAGAAAAAAAGCAAATATTGTTTTTAGTGCCGGAAATTGCATTGACAACGCAACTTACCGCTCGATTAAAACAAATTTTTGGAAACAAATTAGGTGTATATCATTCAAAATATTCCGATGCAGAACGAGTTGAAATTTGGAATAATGTATTGAATAACAAAAGTTATGAGGTAATTATTGGTGTGAGATCGTCTATTTTTCTCCCATTTCGTCAGTTGGGATTGGTAATTGTAGATGAAGAACACGAAACAAGCTATAAGCAATTTGATCCTTCGCCGCGATACCACGCACGAAACAGCGCCATCGTTTTGGCTCAAATGCACGGTGCAAAAACCCTTTTAGGTAGCGCAACGCCATCAATTGAGAGTTTTCACAATGCAAAAACCGGAAAATATGGATTAGTATCGATAAATATGCGGTATCAAAACATTGAAATGCCCAAAATTGAAGTAGCCAACATCAAAGAAGCGTACAGAAAAAAAGAGATGGTCGGACATTTCTCACCAACGCTGATTGATGCCTTAAAAACTGCACTTTCTAACAAAGAACAAGTAATTTTATTTCAAAACAGACGCGGTTATGCTCCTTATTTGGAATGCACGGCTTGTAGTTACGTGCCAAAATGCAAAAACTGCGATGTGAGTTTAACAGTACATAAATATCTGAATAAATTAACGTGCCATTATTGCGGTTACACTGAAAATATTCTTGAAAGTTGTCCTGTTTGCAAAACTCCGAGTCTGACCGACAGAGGTTTTGGTACGGAAAAAATTGAGCAGGAAATAGTAGAAATGATTCCTGAAGCTCGTGTTTTTCGGATGGATTTGGACACCACACGCAACAAAAATTCACATCAACAAATCATTCAAAATTTTGAAGATGGAAAAATAGATATTTTAGTGGGGACACAAATGGTTACAAAAGGGCTTGATTTTGAAAAAGTGAGTGTAGTAGGAATTTTAAATGCCGACAATTTATTGAATTTCCCCGATTTTCGTTCACACGAAAGAGCCTATCAATTAATGGCACAAGTGAGCGGAAGAGCAGGTCGAAAGCACAAACAAGGAACGGTAATTCTGCAAACTTCTTCACCAAATCACACAATAATTGAACAAACAATTGCAAATAATTTCGAACAAATGTACGAAACACAATGTGAAGAAAGAAAACTTTTTCACTATCCTCCTTTTTTCCGACTGATAAAAATCACACTTCGACACAAAGACCCGAAAGTAGTAGAAAAAGCTTCTCGAAAATTGGCAGAAGCATTACATTCCATTATGGGAAACAGAGTAATAGGTCCAAACATACCACTTGTAGCGAGGATTCAAACCTATTATATAAAAGAAATTTTGATAAAATTAGAAACTGGAATTTCACTCGATCGTCCAAAAGATATTATTCAGAACGAATCAAATTCATTGCTCTCACAACCCACATTTAAATCTGTCCGAATATCTTACGACGTGGATCCAATGTAATTTTTTTTGCAGCAATAAAATATCATCCCAACAGAATTAACACGAATAAACTTTGAAAATTATCGTATATTTGCACATTCAATTTCAAATTGACAAAAAAAACACTCAATCAATTATATATTTATTTAGAAAAGAAACAAGAATTAATCATGCAAGAAATTAAATTTTATCGAGGAGAAACTATCCCGTTAGAACTTCACAAAACCAGAATTGTTCAAAAATTAAATTTAGTACCCATCGAACGCCGTTTGGAAGCACTGAAAGAGGGAGGATTTAACACATTCCGATTAAGCACAAAAGATGTTTTTTTAGATATGCTAACCGATAGTGGCACCAATGCAATGAGCGACGAGCAACTATCGGCAATGATGCGTGCAGACGATGCTTACGCTGGTTCGCAAAGTTTTGAACGACTGCAAAAAGCAGTTGAAGACGTGTTAGGCAAGAAATTTTTACTGCCTGTTCATCAAGGACGCGCTGCAGAAAACATCATTTCAAAAGCTTACATACGGAAAGGAAATTTAATCCCGATGAATTACCATTTTACCACTGCAATGGCACACATTACAGAAAATGGAGGAAAAATTGCCGAATTACTTTATGATGAAGCGTATGTGATGAACTCTTCTCATCCGTTCAAAGGAAATATGAACATTGAAAAGTTGGAAGAGATAATCCAACTGAACGGAGCAAAAAACATCCCATTTATTCGTATGGAGGCATCTACTAATCTTATTGGAGGACAACCATTTTCTGTTCAAAATTTGCGTGATGTTCGTGAAATAGCCGATAAATATAAAATTATGTTGGTGCTTGATGCAAGTTTATTAGGCGAAAATGCCTATTTGGTATTGCAACGAGAAGAGGAATTTAGAAACAGCACAATAGGTGAAGTTATCAAAGTGATGACAGGTTTAGCCGATTTAATTTATTTCTCTGCTCGCAAATTAAGTTCATCTCGCGGTGGCGGGATTTGCACAGACAGCATCGAAATTTACAAAGAGTTGGAATCATTTGTTCCACTTTACGAAGGTTTTTTAACGTATGGCGGGATTTCTGTTCGTGAAATTGAGAGTATGGCTGTAGGTTTATACGAAACTTTGGACGAAAATGTAATCAGTCAAAGTCCAAATTTCATTAAATATTTGGTCAATGCACTTGATGCAGAAGGAATTTCAGTTGTGAAACCATCGGGCGTTTTAGGAGCACACGTAAACGCAATGGATTTCTGTTCGCACATTCCTCAAACGCAATATCCGGCAGGTTCTTTGGCAGCTGCACTTTTCCTTATTTCAGGAATACGCGGAATGGAACGTGGATCAATTTCGAACCAACGAGATGAGTACGGAAACGAAACTTACGCAGATATGGAATTGCTTCGTCTGGCGGTTCCAAGACGAGTTTTCACATTGTCGCAAATTAAATTTGTGATAGACAGATTGACTTGGCTGTATGAAAATC
>JBDHYS010000073.1:0-7077 GCA_039811505.1 Paludibacteraceae bacterium
ACAAACCCAAATTTACTCCGTTGTGCTTGCTGTGCCGGTGTATTCGGATTTGTGGGAGGGTTATATACTCGAAGGATGCCTGTACCATCCTTCATTGTAGAAGCAACGGCTGTGCCGTGACGACCGGATATGCTTCCAAAGGTCGTCGATTTAAATCTTGCCATAACTGTAAAATTTTGGCATGAAAGTCATTTTGTTAATTTCAGAAAACAAGGCAGATGACTTAAAACTGATTTTGTTATCTGTTTTTATAAAATGTGGAGCATACGTGGAGTTACTCTGGAGTTGCTGTGGAGGAGCCCTTGCTTTGTTAGCGGTAATAATTGGAGGGCTTATCTGATTCATTCTACTAAACTATATGTGTTTATTCATTATACAATTTTGTAAAAATAAATTTATGGGAAAATTGGGCTTACTTGTGTCATTTTATTCATTGAAAATAATTTAAATTACTGGTTATCAATCGAATGAAAGATAGAGTTCGTTAATTTAAAATTAATTATATATAGCGAAAATAATTATATTTTAACTTTCTCTCGCCCATTGGATGGGCTATATTTAACCACACCTGCTGAATGGAGCTATGTGATGCCACCCTTTGACTACGTTGATTTTCAATTCAGGACTAAGATAGGAACTCAACTCAATTTAATAGTGTAAGAAAAATAGATACCATTGGACGGAAAAAAATATTTCAATAAAAAGTTTTTATTTCTAAATTATTGTTTATATTTGCATTTCAAGAATTTTTTCCGCAATTGAAGAATCAATTGCACCATACATATTATCAAAGCGTTAGCTTTTATTCTTGCAGTTGAAAATCGCCAGTTTGAAACGCATACAGGGATAATAAGTGAGACGCTCACGCCAAAGGCGTGGGCTAATGCGTGGGTGTCTGGCGATACCTCAACTGCGGATATAGTTACAGTCCCACGCTTTTTTTATGTGTAATGCCGAACTTGGGGACGGGTAGGGTAAACAAAAAAATATGGAATGGATTATTTTATTGGTCACTTTTATTTTGTGTGTGCCGTTAGTTTTGATGACGGTTGCAGGATCTTGTAGTGACGAGATTTTTGAGGTTATTGAGTCAGTTCTCAATCGTTTGGGAGGATTTGGCGAATGGTGTTTCAAGAAGTTGAAGGCATATCGTACTTCAAAGGCTGGGGAGCGTGAGGATTTAGCTTACGCGGATAGTTTTAAGGACGGTGTTAACTACACTTCAAAGGATATCTCTAATGGTGAAGAGAGAGATGTTTCTTCGACTCATTCTATCCCTTTTTCTAAAGGAGGCATTTCCAATTTGCTTTTTTTTGGGGCTTTGCCTATGTTGTGTGTGGTTTATTGGTTGTGGTTTTTCATTTTTGGACCGGATGTTCCAATTTGGGATATTCAAGACATTTCTCTCACTTGCTCTTATAGTTTAATTATTTCTGCTGTTTTGAGTGGTTTAGGTATAATTATTGGTTTGTTACGTATCATTAGTCCTGTTCGTGTTTCTGTTCCAGACCCAAATAATTTGAGTAATAAGATTCTTGTTAAGTCTAATCCTAAGGTTTACAAGTGGGTTACCAAGACATGCGTTGTTTCTTTGGTGGGTATTTTATTCTTGTTTAACTCTTTTGGTTTTGGAGATGTTTTAATAAAGGACTTTGGGGATTTTGATTCTGGTCTGGCAAAGGGTTCTTCTATCAGGTTTTACCCACGCAGTGCTGGGGATGCTCTTGTGGATGCTTTTCAGTATGCTGCGAGCGAAAGTAAAAATGAGGATAACGGACAACAGAAACAAGAAGAAAATTCTTCATTAAGAGACCGAATTGAAAGTATTGTTAAAAATAAGCTTGGCTCTCAATGGTACATTCTAAATGACAAACAGGCAAAATGGGATAATTACGATTTAGAAAATCTAATCGTACCTTATAGAAATGAAAACCCAGATTATCCCTACATTATCAAAGGCGATTTTGATGGAAATGGGAAGTTAGACTATGCAGCAACATTTTCTGAATCAGGAGACTTGGTGTCAAAAATTGCAATTATTTTTGATAGTGGAAAAGTGTACTTTTGGGATATTGAATATCCAACTTTATGCATGCTTGATTGTGAAAAAAAACAAGATATATATAGATTAAACTATGATTCTTCTGTAAAACTGATTGGAGATGGTATAGCAATCTTTTATTCTGGGGAAGGTGGAGAATTGATATGTTGGGATGGAACAGAATTTAAGGTGATTTTTAGTTATACAGCTTAAACAACTTTGTGAACTTTGATGCTCAACAAAGCAGTGTGGATAAATTATCAGATGTTTTCAAACAAATATCAGTTAGTGATTTACTTGCACTTAAAACCGCAGGAGTAAGAGCAAATCAATCTTTGATTATTTCAAGAATTGGAAAAGTTACAAGTATTATATCCAACAATAAAGTATCTGTTGAGTGGATTCCTGATAGAGGCGAAAAATTAGCAGGAGCTCATGTGAAAGCATTACATTTAATTACGGATGAGACAACTATTTACGATTTTTTTCGAAAACGGCTGTCTCAAATGTGGTTTATAATAAATATGAAACCAATGTTGTTTAGTTAAGGATTTGTTCTTTTATCAATTGCCACGACTTTTAAGTGGGTAACATAAGAACAGAAAAACCGGGCTTTAGCCCAAACTTAAAAAATAAATTTTGGCTAAAGCCAATCTTATCCTGTGAATTTTGTCCACGACTTAAAAGTCGTGGCAATTAATCATCGCTTAACTAAACGACATTGAATATGAAACAATAAAACGATAACTTCTAAAATCCAAAATTATGATATCTTACAATAAAATAATAGTCAATAGCTGTTTCAAAAATAGAACACAATTAAATAAAATAGGGATTATATTGACAATTCTACTATTCCCACTCTTTTTGAATGCTCAAATTACCATTGAAGAATACAAACCGATAGAAAAGACTCCTAAATGGTTGCCCTT
Organism: Paludibacteraceae bacterium; assembly: GCA_039811505.1. GTDB lineage: Bacteria > Bacteroidota > Bacteroidia > Bacteroidales > Paludibacteraceae > UPXZ01. Next base: position 2,974 of record JBDHYS010000073.1, read on the forward strand.
AAAGGATAAAATATTAATGCCTTACGACAGCACTTCTTTAGAAATACAGCAGTATCCTATTTTAGATGCTTATAAAAAATATATCGGGCAAACTTTATTTCTTGTGAGAGGTAATGCAGGATCAGTTTTATTATTATCAAAAGAAGAAATCGAAATTAAAGATAAAGATGTTATCAATCAATATTATGCTTCACAAAGGCGTGAGAGAAATGAAAATAGAGAGAAAAGGGAGATAATTATCAATAGAAATAATGAAATACATCAAAGAATATTACAAAAAAAAGAACAATGGTACCGTAGTAAGGAAGGTCGAAAATTTATGTTTGATAGTAAAGAAACAGAAGCAAGATTTAATAAGTTAATAGCAGATGAGTTGAAAGAATTAGAAGAGGTAGAAAACATGTTCATTGAAAACCCTGAGAATTACATTTATAACCTATTTTTTGAAATTAAAAACAAATATTTTGAAATTATAGATGTGATAAATATTACAGATGAGGAATATAAAAAAAGATTTGATGCTATTTTAAAGCTTTCTATTGGTAAAGGTCTTAATTATGAATATTGTAAATATTATTGTGGAAATCCATGTCACCTATACTATGATGGAGAATGCATTGCGTTAGAGAACATTCCTGTATTTGTTTTACGAGAAAAGGACACAGGTCATATCCTTTATTCTACATGTAGATACATTCCCAGATTTTCTTTTAGCGGAGCAAATATGTTCTCAGATCAAGATAATCTAAAATCTACGTCTGATTTTTCAAGTCCCTTTATTCTTGTAGGAGGTTTTACAAAATTAAAAAAAGAGCTTGTGGGGCAAACTATTTTGAAAATTAATCCAGAAAGATATTTTGACACTAAGACAAGAAGTGTTAAAGATGGTTTTGAGATTAAAAAAAAATGGACTTGTGTAGATGTATCTGTTGCTGATGAACAAACACGGAAAAATTTAGATTTTGATGAAAGAAAAAAAGGAAATAACCAAGAAGTAACTTTAGTCTTACAATCTGAAAATGACAGTCCGAAGGAGTATCTTGCTTATAATTATTTTGGGAAGTATAGTGAAGATAGTTTTTTAAAACCGAAAAGTAGCGATACATATTATATTACCGAAAAACAGCATTTGAAGGATATACAAGAAAAAGAAAAAAATGAACAGGAAAAACAGAGAGAGGAAGAACAGAAATTGGCTGAAGAAAGACAGAAGAGAGAAGAAAAGATAAATAACAGAAAAAATGAGCTTACAACTGAATTTGGTGCAAGAACAGCTGAAAATATTATGGCAGGTAAATTTGTGGTAGGCATGAGCAAAAAGGCCTGCAAAGAAACGATGCAATCACTTACTAATCAAGTAGTATCATTAGGGATACCCAACGCTTACATGTCTCGTGTGGTTAGTTCTACAGCAACAAGCGAAGTGTGGGAAACATATTTACAGGGTTTGTTCGGAGACAAGACAGATGGTCCATTTGAATACCTGTATTTTAATGGAGATAAATTGGTGAAAATTAATGTAATAAAAAGTGTATTTAGATAGTGTAATATAGGAAGAAATAACGTGTAAATACTTAACGAATCGGCAAAAGAATTTGTAACAATGGATATTTATATCAGATGATAATAAGTGGAATTGGATAATCAATAAAAAGTTGACGAAGTTGAAAAATATCCGGCAACTTGATAAAAGCGGAAGAGCATTTTGTCGAAAAAATAGCTATGTCCGGTTTGGCGGAAGGTGTGTATTTTGTGAAAATATATGCTGATGAGGGCGTATTGATTCAGAAAGTGGTGAAGAAGAAGTAGGATGTTTAGATTGAGTCTTAAAAGCTTGCATTCGGAAGCTTGTGGGTGAAAGAGAAAACATTTTAAAGCAAAGATTATTTTTTAATCTTTGCTTTGTTTGTTTATGAAAAAAGATGTAATTTTGAAAAAAATATCTACTTTGTTAAGTGTTGAGTGAAGGTAAGGATGTTTTTAACTTCACAGTCCCCTACCCCCTGAAGGGGAGTTATATCGCGTTAATCAACGTTAATACAATGTTTTAGTGGCGTTTTTATATAATTTCATAGTTAAAGTAATTTAATTTTTTAATTGTGTTCAGCCTTAAAATGCCAAATTAAGGCCTTCTGGTGGGGCTGAGTAGTTACGGATGTTTTTAAGTTGCGTATGTGTTTTTAATACTAAAAAATAATGCCTAAAATCAGAATAAAATATTTTGGACCCATTAAAAGTGGTTATCAAGATAATGACGGTTGGATGAATATTCATAAAGTTACTTTATTTATAGGTAATCAAGGATCAGGGAAGAGTACGGTGGCAAAGTTGATTTCTACATTTATGTGGTTGGAAAAAGCCATTATAAGAGGCGATATTAAAACCCCAATTTCTCACCAAGATTTTGTAGAGCATTTAGAGTTCCACCGATTAGAGAATTATTTGAATCCTAATACAGAAATTGAATACGAAGGCAATACATTTCGTTTGACTATGTCCGGAAGTTCGGTTAAAAGGAGTGTCGAAGCGAAAATAGTAAATAAGAAAGCCATTAAACTGCCTAAAATTATGTATGTTCCTGCTGAACGCAATTTTTTGAGTTCAATCGCCAACATCAATAAGGTTTCAGATTTATTGGTGGGAAGCCTAAAAAATTACTCCGTAGAGTTTCGCAACGCGCAACTTAAGTACAAAAGCAAACCTATTGAACTCCCCATAAATAACACACAAGTTATTTATGACCCTAAAAACGATGAAAATTATCTGATTTTTGAAAATAAACGGTTAAAACTTTCCGAGGCATCCAGTGGTTTTCATTCCATTGTTCCACTGCATTGGGTTACTCAATATCTGATTGAATTTATAAAACAAGGAGAAAAAAAATTATTAGATACATTGAGTACCGACCAAACTGTTCGCAGAAATAATGAATTGAAAGAATTGAACAGGACAGAATTTGACGAAAAGACATTGCGTGAAGAAGAAAAGAAAATAAATGAAAAATACATTTGTAAGTATTTTGTAAATATTGTAGAAGAACCTGAGCAGAATCTATTTCCAACGTCTCAACAATTATTATTAAATAGTTTATTAGCATATAATAATGGAGACAATATGCTGATAATGACAACTCACAGTCCTTATTTAATCAATTATTTGACTCTGAATGTAAAAGCCGGAACAATAAAATCGAAGCTTGATTCAGAAGACACCAAGAAAAAATTAGGGGAAATTATTCCTCTTAAATCTACGTTGAAAGCAAACGATTTAGTGATTTATGAGCTTTATGAAAAGGATGGTTCTATTAAGAAATTACCTGACTATAAAGGACTTCCATCTGATGAAAATTTCTTAAACAATAGTCTTGAAGATTCAAATGAATTATTCTTTCAATTACAAGAAATAGAAAAAGGATGGCGATAGATTTTTTTCAGACCCATTGTAAAAGTAAAACTACCGAAAAAGTTTTTGGCATTTACGATGCTCCTCCTGCCACGCTTTCGTTTGAAGATTCAGAAAAGTGGATTGTATGGGTAGATAATTCAGATGAAAGAGAAATAACACATACTGCTATAGATGATTGCTTGGGCATTCCGTACGCAGAAGGAGAGAGGTGTGACTCAATGATAACTTATGACGATGTACTAACTTTTATTGAATTAAAGGATAGAGATGGAGGAAGATGGCCGGGCAAAGCAAGAGATCAACTAATAAATTCTATTAACCTTTTTAAAAGAGATGCAGATATTTCTATCTATAAAAGATTTTATGGGCACATTGCAAACAAACAAAGACCATATTTCAAATCAGGTGGAAAGGCTTTTAGTCAGGAGTTTGAAGACAAAACAGGTTTTATTCTAAGAGTGAGCAGAGATTTAAAAATCGAATAATCTGAAACCTTTCAACTACTACAAAAGTCTGCGACTATTTGTAGAGTTGTGATTTTCAAAAATGAACAAAATAATGGCTGATTCAATTCAAACTGAATCAGCCATATTTTATTTGTAAGCATCCCAAATCCGCCGTATTATAGATTGAAAAAAAAACGGACTGGGAGTAACATCACTCTCCAAGTCCGTTTTATCTTTGTTTTATTTGGTTTTA
>JBDHYS010000074.1:0-7003 GCA_039811505.1 Paludibacteraceae bacterium
TCCGTAGTACATTTTTGTCCGCCAATTGCAAAAAGCTTGTGCCTGTTCCCAAGAAACTCCCACAACCGGATGTTGAGCAAATGCTCCGTGTGAGAAATACATTCGCATTTTTGGATTTCCCGTAGAATACTGAAAATCACTCATCCACGCTGCTGTATCGGGATAAATATTGATAATTTTACTCGAAATAAAATCATTTTTTGAGCGTAACGGACGAACAATGGTAACATTGTGAATGACACCATTTTCATCTATATAACCGCTATCTACTCTCACAGTTGCACCTTGTGGATATGTTCCGGTACGAACATCAAATTTATTTGCCGGCAAAGCTGCTTGATGATAATCATACCAAGTATAAACATAATTTAGTTTACTTGGGTCAATTTCTTTTTTTGAACCATCATTTAAATACAATGACCCCAGAATATCAATAACCTCCTCGTCTTTCGAGTTCCAAGGAATTTTTGCTTTCCAATTGAGCAGTGCATCGTTTGGGCTTGCTTCATCGACATCACCTTTCATTGGTTTTCTAAACTCATCTCTTCCTGCCATAACCAATTTACGCAACGCAATGGAATCTTTTACCCAATTCACAAATTGACGATACTCATCATTCGTAACTTCTGTATCGTCCATCCAAAAAGAGTTTAAAGTAACTTTTCGAGGTCTTTCGTTGATTGTACCCATTTTGGGTTCATCATTTATCCCCATCGTAAATGTTCCGCCCTTTACGAAAACCATTCCGTACGGATTGGCATCAATAAAACGTCCTTTATTGCCGGTTCCTATAAGTTGCCCTGTTGGTTTGCCACAAGAGAGCATTACACTTGCTACAACTATTATTTGCAAGATTTTCTTCATGTACTTATTTTTTAGTTACAATATACGAATACTTTTATATCTATTTTTGCCTCCAACATCAAAATTAAAGGCGTATGACAAGAACACTTCATGTGAGCCGTAACTTGGACCAAATGTTTTCCCTGCCGGAACATCAAATGCGTAACCAATTATCATTCCATTTGCCAAATTTAATCCACCAAAAACAACCACAGCATCTTGAAAACGAAACGATAATCCACCCCAAAATTGCTGATTGTATTCTATCCGTGATGATAATTCAGCCTGCCACATTACAAAATCACTTTTAAACAGAGACGATGATTTTAACTCCCATTTTGGATCTTTGAATTTATAATCATATCCACCTGTTACATATAAATGTCCTTTGACATTAAATCCCGTTCTATCGTCATTGAGAAGAATAGTTGGGTTGTTTAAATGAACGTATGAAATTCCAAGATAGTATTTTGGTGCTGAATAAAATGCTCCAAGAGATAAGTCCAAATTCATTCCCGTGTCGTCTTTTGTAGGAATTGCTGCATCTCCCAAAAAATCGTGAAATTCAGAATTAACCGTAGCATTACTGATACTATCGTAATGAAAACTTACACTTGCAAATCCCACATCTGCACCTAAACTGATTGTTTTATCTCCAAATTTCCGTTTTAAAGCGTATTGAATATGTGCCAATTGATTTGAAAAAGCTCCAATTTTATCGTTCAAAAATTTTATTCCTACTCCGTGATTCATTTTTTCAGTAGAAAGTACTGATGAATTGATTGTAAAGTAGGTTGTTTGAGGAGCACCCGGCATTCCAACCCATTGTATCCGATGCTGGCCGGAAAGATGAATCATCTTATCTTCTCCGATAGAGGCAGGATTAAATGTGGACGTATGAAACATATATTGACTAAGTTGCGCATCAAACTGTGTAAAAGCAGATAGAACAAACAATACAGAAAAAAGGGAAACTACAAAGAGTCTTTTTTTTATATATGCATCCATTATTGCCATTTTACACTTTTTCATTTTTCAATTTAGAACATAAAAAATAACTCAAATTAGATTAAAAAATTGTATTTTGCCGTTAAATTATTTGTTTTAATTGGTTATTTTAGGGTTTATCAGTGGCATAAAGAATTAAAAAACTGTTATGTATTAGATTTTTCCTAACTTTGCAAATTGAAATAGAAACAAAATTTTGGAAACAAAAATAGCATTTATTGGTGCCGGAAAAGTGGCTAAAACACTAAGTCTTTATTTTAAGGAGAAAAACTTTAAGATAGTGGGATGTTTCAGCCGAAATTTTGAAAGTGCAAAGAAAATGGCAGAATTAACACATTCTATAGCTTTCGTTACGTTGCACAATCTAATTTCAGAGAGCAATATGATTTGGATTACCACTTCTGATGATGAGATAGAAAATGTTGTATCGGCAATTTTTCAATTAAAAAATATTGAAAAAAAAGAGCAAAAATTGATACTTCACACAAGCGGCGTTCATTCTATTAACTTACTTTTGCCACTAAAAAAACAAGGATATTCGGTTGCTGCTGCACATCCTTTGATGGCTTTCGGAGAAGATGAAAGAACGGTGAAAAGGATGAATAAAGTTTTTTTTGCAACGGAAGAAGAAGAAAATTCGGTGTTGTCCGTTTCTCAGTTTTTGAATCAATGTGGAAATAAAACATTTACAATTGAGCAGCAAAACAAGAGACTTTATCACACAGCAGCCGTTTTTTTATCCAATTATTTGGTAACATTGCTTGATGTTTCGTATGCTGTTTTTGCAAAAGCCGGAATTTCACCGGAACAAACTCACGATGCTTTGCAACCGTTGATAGAGAGTGTTTTTGACAATATGAGTGGAAAAAGCGGAGCAGAAGCATTGACAGGACCGATAAAAAGAGGCGATAAAAAAACGATTTTGAACCATATTGAAGAGTTAGAAAGTAAATTCCCTCAATTTGTAGATTTATACAAAGCATTGGGAAAACAGACATCAATAATGATTGAAAATGAGAATCTAAAAAATATATTTGAGTGAAATTATGGAGAAAAAATTTACAATAAAATCATTTCAAGAAGCAAAAGACAAGGGAGAGAAAATCACAATGCTCACTGCTTACGATTATTCTATGGCTAAAATCTTAGACGAATCGGGCGTGGAATCCATTCTTGTTGGCGATTCATTGGGAATGGTTTTTCAAGGACATTCTTCCACGTTATCGGTTACGGTTGATGAGATGATTTACCACACAAAAGCGGTGGTAAAAGGTGTGAAACGAGCGTTAGTCATTGCCGACATGCCGTTTATGTCGTATCACGTTTCGGTGGAAGAAGCGGTAAGAAATGCAGGAAGATTGGTCAAAGAAGGCGGTGCGGAAGCAGTAAAATTGGAAGGTGGGAAAAACATCATTGACAATGTGAAAGCCATTGTAGATGCTCAAATTCCGGTAATCGGACATCTTGGTTTGACACCACAATCGGTCAATGCGTTTGGAGGTTTCAAGGTGCAAGGAAAAGAAGAAAAAAATGCACGTCAAATTATCGAAGATGCCAAATTACTTGAAGAAGCAGGTGCTTTTGCCATTGTGTTGGAATGCGTTCCGAGCAAATTGGCAAAATTGATTTCAAAATCATTACATATTCCGACTATTGGAATTGGTGCCGGAAATGAATGCGATGGTCAAGTATTGGTGATAAACGATTTGCTGGGAATGTTCAACGATTTTATCCCAAAATTTGTGAAACAATACGCACAACTCAATCAAAATGTTATTTCTTCTGTTCAAACGTATAATAATGAAGTGAAATCGGGTGATTTTCCTACTGAAAAACACACTTTTTCGATTGACGACTCCATTTTAGAAAAATTATATTAAAAAAAGATGATAATTGAAACCATAAACGAGTTAAGAAACTATCTCGAAGAGCATAGAAAAACAGGAAAAACCATCGGTTTTGTTCCTACAATGGGTTTTTTGCACGAAGGTCATCTTTCGTTGATTCGTGCTGCAAAAGCTGAAAATGACGTTGTTGTGGTAAGTGATTTTGTCAATCCGACCCAATTTGCACCGAATGAAGATTTTGAATCGTATCCTCGTAACATCGAACAAGACGAAAAAATGGCAATGGAAGCAGGAGCAGATGTGATTTTTTTCCCTTCTGTCGTAGAAATGTATCCAAACGGAAGTTCCACATTTGTAGAAGTGGAAGGCGAAACGACTAAAATTCTTTGTGGAAAATCACGCCCAAGTCATTTTAAAGGCGTTACAACGGTTGTCAATATTCTTTTCAACATTGTGCAACCCAACAAAGCCTATTTTGGACAAAAAGATGCACAACAAGTCGCTGTTTTAATAAAAATGGTGCGTGATTTGCATCAGAATTTAGAAATTGTGGTTTGTCCCATTGTGAGAGAAAAAGATGGATTGGCAATGAGTTCACGAAACACTTATTTAGACACACAACAGCGAAAAGATGCCACAATTCTTCATCAATCGTTGCAAGAAGCCGAATTGCACTTTAAAAACGGTGAAAATAATGTGGGAAATTTAACTCAATTTATACGAAAAAAACTTTCCGAAAAATCATCTGCCGATATTGACTACATCGAGATTTATGATTTTCCGTCCTTAACAAAAATTGAAAAAATCGACCACAAAGCACTTGCAGCAATTGCTGTTCGATTTGGAAAAACAAGACTTATTGATAACATTATTTTAGAAAAAAAATAAACATACAATGCAACTATCTCTTTTAAGAATAAAACTACACAGAGCTACGGTTACCGAAGCCAATCTCAACTACACAGGAAGCATCACAATTGACAAATCGTTGCTCGAAAAAAGCGGTTTGTTGGTTTGGGAAAAAGTTCACGTTGTGAACATCAACAACGGAAGTCGATTTGAAACGTATGTGATTGAAGGCGAAGAAAATAGCGGAACAATTTGTATCAACGGAGCTGCTGCTCGATTGGTTCAGCCCGATGACAAAGTAATTATTATGGCGTATGCTTCAATGACACCAGACGAAGCAAAAACTCACGAACCGGTTGTTTTTATTTTGGACGAAAAAAACAACATTAAAGAGAAAATTTAAGCTTTTTACGATGATAAAAGTTGCAATTACAGCAGGCGGAACATCTGAAAACATTGATGGTGTTCGGAAATTGACCAACGTTAGCACGGGGCAACTTGGTTGGCAATGTTTGGGAGCTGCAATGCACTTTTTATTGTCCAAAAATGAAATTCCATTTAAGATTTTCTATATTTATACCGAAACTTCTTTTCGAAAAGAAACAGAACCAAATTGGAATGAATACATTGATTTTCTTCCTGTTACAGATGTACAATCGGTTTATGAAACGGTAGATTTTATTACAAAAAACGAATCCATCACCCATTTTATCCATTCGATGGCGATTTCCGATTTCACTTTTTCTTATGCTGTTTCTATTCAAAAATTGGCGGAAGAATTGTTTCAAGAAATGACAAAAAAGAAAAATTTATCCGTTCAAGGCATTGAAAAAACACTACAAAACCCTAAAAACAGATTTACCGATTCCACAAAATTATCGTCAAAAGATTCGTTGCTTTTGGGACTTAAAACCACACCAAAAGTAATTTCCCTTATCAAAAAAAACAATAAAAACACTTTTCTTGTCGGATTCAAACTGCTCAGAAACGTAACCGAACAAGCATTAATGGAAGCAGCACAAGTTTTGGTTGAAAAAAACGGATGCGATATGGTTTTTGCCAATGAATTATCCACCATTGCCGGAAGCGGACATACAGGAATTTTAATCAAAAACAATACAATTGTGGCTCGACCAGCAGGAAAAGAGCAAATTGCCACAACGATAATTGAAAAAATGTTTGCGTTTTCGCTTTGACAAGTTAACGCAATTGCTCTTGAAACGCTTTCCAAAGTACGTCGCCTTCGGGGGTTGGAGCTTCGAGATAAATTTCTTTTTGCGAAACAGGATGAATAAATCGTACAAAACGGGCGTGCAAACTTATCCCTTTATTTGAATTGGAACGTGGCGAACCGTATTTTAAATCGCCCTTTATAGGGCAACCGATAGCTGCCAATTGACAACGAATTTGATGATGTCTGCCGGTTTCCAATTGTACTTCCAACAAATAATAACGCTCCGAACTTGCTATTAAACGGTATGAAAGAAGTGCTTTTTTAGAATTTTTCCGTTCCGATTCATACGCATACGATTTATTTTGCTTTTCATTTCGTAGCAAAAAATGTGTCAATCGTCCTTCGTTTTCTTTCGGTTTATTTTGAACAATTGCCCAATACGTTTTTTCCACTTTTTGCTCTTTGAACATCTCATTGAGCCGCGAAAGTGCTTTGCTAGTTCGTGCAAAAAGGACAACTCCGCTCACCGGACGATCCAAACGGTGCGTTACGCCTAAAAAAACATCACCCGGTTTGTTGTATTTCTCTTTTATATATTTTTTCAGTAATTCGGGTAAAGGAATATCGCCCGTTTTATCTCCCTGAACTATTTCTGAAGAAGTTTTATTGATAGCAATAATATGGTTGTCTTCATACAAAATCCGACTGATTAATTCGTTCATTGACAATTTTTTGAATAGAATTAATAAATTTACAACTTTCCTTTTTTCTCGATAAAGTTATTCAAATGAACGTTGACGAACGGCTTCATAAATTACAATTCCGGCTGCAACAGACACATTTAACGATTGAATTTTTCCGACAAGAGGAATTTTCACAAGCGAATCACATTGACGCAAATGTTCAGGAGCAATTCCGTCTTCTTCCGAGCCCAATACAATGGCAATTGGTTTATTATATGAAACGGACGAATAATTTTCAGTTGCTTTTTCGGTAGCAGCAATCAACTCCAAACCGGAATTGGAAAGAAAATCAAGTGCTTCTGTAATGGATTCTTCACGGCAAACTGCAATGTTCATCAACGCACCTGCTGACGTTTTAATGGCATCGGCATTGAGTGCAGCTCCACCTTTTGATGGCACCACAATAGTATGAACGCCAGCACATTCACACGTTCGAGCAATGGCTCCAAAATTACGAACATCGGTAATTCCGTCTAAAACAACTACAAAAGGGACTTTTCCTTCTTCATATAAGAGCGGAATAATATCTTCCAAACGTT
>JBDHYS010000075.1:0-6953 GCA_039811505.1 Paludibacteraceae bacterium
GCATAAAGCAATCCAAAATAAGACAAAAGCAACAAAAGAAAAATCATAAAAAACAGCTTTATTTTTATAAAAAACATTTGAAAATGAGAAGAATTTTCATCCTTCGGGACAAAATTAAGCAAAAAACATTGCAAAGTCATTATTTCATTCACTTAGAACAGATAAATTTGCTTATAAACAATTATTTATTTTTGCTCATTCGATTGAAATTTTTAATTTTGCAGTTATAATAATTCTCAAATTTAAATGGATAGAAAAGTAAGAGTGCGATTTGCACCAAGTCCCACCGGACCATTACACATTGGAGGCGTTCGAACAGCCTTATACAATTATCTTTTTGCAAAAAAAAATAACGGAAATTTTATTCTTCGCATTGAAGATACAGATTCAGCACGTTTCGTTCCGGGAGCTGAAGAATATATTGTAGAATCGCTTGCTTGGTTGGGAATTTCGCCCGATGAAGGAATTGGAGTGGAAAATAGAGGAAATTTTGCACCTTACAGGCAAAGTGAACGAAAAGAAATTTATAAAAAGTACGTTACAGAATTAATTGAAAAAGATTTGGCTTATTATGCGTTTGACACACCGCAAGAATTAGATTTGAAGCGAAGTCAAATTGCTAATTTTCAATACGATGCTTCAACCCGAATGGAAATGCAAAATTCTCTTTCACTTTCAAAAGAAGAGGTGAAAAAAAGAATTGATAACGGCGAGGTTTATGTAGTTCGGATAAAAATTAAACCCGAAAAGAATGTAATTGTAAACGATTTGATTCGAGGCGAAGTGGTAATAAATTCTTCCGTTTTGGACGATAAAGTAATTTACAAATCTGTTGATGGACTTCCAACATATCATCTTGCAAATGTTGTAGATGATTATTTAATGGAAATTACACACGTAATTCGTGGTGAAGAGTGGTTGCCATCAGCTCCGTTGCATGTTTTATTGTATAAATATTTAGATTGGGAAGATAAAATGCCTCGATTTGCCCATTTACCTTTGCTGCTTAAGCCCGATGGTAACGGAAAATTAAGCAAACGAGATGGCGACAGATTGGGATTTCCTGTTTTTCCAATTGATTGGGAAGATCCTTCCACAGGGAATTTCTCTTCTGGTTATCGCGAAGCAGGATATTTTCCGGAAGCAGTGATAAATTTCTTGGCTTTGTTGGGTTGGAATCCCGGAACAGAACAAGAAATATTTTCTCTTCAGGAATTAATCGAACATTTTTCATTGGAGCGCGTAAGCAAAAGCGGTGCAAAATTCGATTATGAAAAAGGAAAATGGTTTAATCATCAATATCTTCAAACGTATGATGTAGAAAAATTAGCCCATTCATTTGAGAGAATTTTGGTACAAAAAGACATTATTGAAGATTCGGATAAAGTAAAAAAAATCGTCAATTTAGTGAAAGAAAGAGCAAATTTTGTTACCGATTTATGGGCACAAAGCTCGTATTTCTTCATTGCACCAATAAATTACGATGAAAAAACCGTTCAAAAACGTTGGAAAGAAGAAACTCCGGCTTTAATGGAAGAATTAATCGAAGTGCTGAACGAAATTGATGATTTTTCAGTTGAAAACACCGAAAATAGAGTAAAAACTTGGATTGCAGAAAAATCGTACAATTTGGGTGCCGTGATGAACGCATTCCGACTTTCTGTTGTTGGAGAACCAAAAGGACCACACATGTTTGACATAGTTTGTTTGTTAGGAAAAGAAGAAACTATTAATCGGTTAAAAAAAGCTGTTCAAGTTCTTGGTTAATTCATAAAAAAATATTAATTAAATTTCGATTCAATGCAAAAACGGCACAAAAACCCTTCTCAATATTTAGAAGAACAAATAGCAAGTACTCAAAAGTATGTTGTGCCATTTATTGATGAAGTTTTTCCGTTGAAAGCTGATTTACAAGTTCTTGAAATCGGTTGTGGAGAAGCCGGCAATCTAAAACCATTTTTAGATTTAGGTTGTTTTTGTGTTGGAGTTGATTACAGTCAGCCAAAGATTGAAAAAGCCAAAGAATATTATCAAAACCATCCGAACAGAGATAAAATTCAGCTTATTTCTGACGACATTTACAACGTCAAAGAATTTCAATCGAAATTTGATTTAATTATTTTGCGAGATGTGATTGAACACATTCACGATCAGAAAAAATTCCTACAAATAATGAAATCGTTGATGGCGCCAAATGGCGTAGCATTTTTTGCATTTCCACCTTGGCAAAATCCTTTTGGCGGACATCAGCAAATTTGTGAAAGCAAATTTTTGTCCGTTCTACCCTATTTTCATTTATTACCAAAGAAAATCTACAAAAAACTTATTTCCATTTTTGGAGAAAGCAATGCAAAAATTACCTCTTTAATGGAAATTAAAGAAACCGGCATAAGCATCGAACAATTGGAAAAATATTTTCGTGTAAATAATTATCGAACTATAAAAAAAAGGCTTTTTCTTGTCAATCCAAACTACGAAGTAAAATTCGGATTAAAACCACGCCCTTTATGGAAAATATTTGCCATAATTCCCTATTTTAGAAATTTTCTCACAACGTGTGGCTACTATTTAGTAACAGTATAAATGTGAAATTCTAAAAATGAAAAAAATACTAATTATCACATATTATTGGATTCCGAGCGGTGGTGCCGGCGTGCAACGTTGGGTAAAGTTCGTCAAATATCTTCACGATTTTGGTTGGGAACCAATTATTTACACACCAAAAAACCCGGAATATCCATCAGAAGATTTTTCGCTTATAAAAGATATTCCTTGCGGAGTGAAAGTGATAAAAAAGCCAATTTGGGAACCTTACAACATTTATAGAAATTTAGCAGGAAAAAAAGGTCAAAAAATTCAAGCCGGATTTATTTCCGAAAACAAAAAATCATCGTGGAAAGATAAATTGTCTATTTGGATAAGAGGAAATTTTTTAATTCCTGATCCTCGCCGATTTTGGATAAATCCTTCTGTTCGATATTTGAAAAGCTATTTGGAAGAAAATAAAATAGATGCAATTGCCACAACCGGTCCGCCACATTCAATGCACTTGATTGGAAAAGAGTTAAAAAAACTGTTTCCTACAATAAAATGGATTGCCGATTTTCGTGACCCTTGGACAAATATCGATTTTTATGATGAGCTGAATTTAACCAAATTAGCAGATAAAATTCATCACAAATTGGAGCGTGAAGTCGTTGAATCTGCTGATTGCGTGATTACGGTTTCGCCCTCTTCTATTGTGGAATTTCAAGAAATGGGAGCTTCCAATATTCAACTTATAACGAATGGTTTTGATGAAGACGATGTTTCAAAAATCGACATTGAATTGGATTCAAAATTTTCAATTGCACACATTGGAACTTTAAGTGCTGCCCGAAATCCAGAAATTCTTTGGAATGTTTTATCAAAATTATGTGTTAAATATAGCACATTCAGAGAGGATTTGGAGATAAAACTTATTGGTAAAGTCGATTTTTCCATTTTAGAATCGATTCAGAAAAATAATTTGGATTTTGCACTGAATAAAATCGATTATCTTCGTCATAATGAAGCTATTTCCGAACAGCAAAAATCACAAGTTTTATTGCTTTTAATCAATCAATCAAGAAATGCAAAAGCAATTTTGACAGGGAAATTTTTTGAATATATGGCTGCAAAAAGACCCATTTTAACCATTGGACCTAAAAACAGCGATGTAGAAAAATTGCTAAACGAAACAAAATCGGGCGAAATAGTGGATTTTTCAGATGAAGAAAATTTAGAAAAAATAATTTCAGATTATTATAAACTGTATCAAAACAAAGAATTGAGCATTAACTCAACCGCAATTGGAAAATATTCACGTTTTGAATTGACAAAACAACTTGCAAACATATTAAATTTGCTTACAGAAGAAAAAACAACATAAAATGAAACATATTGTAACCATCGTTGGAGCGCGTCCACAATTTGTAAAAGCAGCAACCATCAGCCGCCAATTTCAACAACTTGGTGTAAATGAAAAAATTGTTCACACAGGGCAACATTTTGACCCAAATATGTCCGATATTTTTTTCAAAGAGATGGAAATTCCACATCCAGCCTACCAATTAGATATTCACGGAATTGGACACGGAGCTATGACAGGAAGAATGTTGGAAGGAATCGAAAAAATCTTGTTGAAAGAAAAACCCGATGGTGTTTTAGTGTATGGCGACACCAATTCGACACTTGCAGGGGCTTTGGCAGCTTCAAAACTTCACATTCCGATTATTCACGTCGAAGCCGGTTTGCGTTCCTATAATATGTTGATGCCCGAAGAAATCAACAGGATTTTGACGGATAGAATTTCAAATCTTCTGCTTTGCCCTACTGAAACTGCCATAAAAAATCTACAACAAGAAGGTTTTGACAATTTTCCGATAAAGATCATAAAAAATGGTGATGTAATGCAAGATGCAGCCATTTATTATGCCGAAAAAGCTATAAAAAACACCAAAATATTGGATACAGTTGGTGCAAAAAAATATGTTTTGGCTACAATTCATCGCCAAGAAAACACAGATACGATTGAAAATCTAAAAGCTATTGTCAAAGCTCTCAACGCCATTCATAAAGAAATAAATGTGGTTGTCCCAATTCATCCACGCACAAGAAATATCTTGAAACAGTCGCAAATTCAAACGGATTTTATTCAGATTGAGCCCATTGGATATTTTGATATGATTAATTTGTTGAAAAACTGTGAAATGGTTTTAACAGATAGTGGAGGAGTTCAAAAAGAAGCTTTCTTTTTCAAAAAACAATGTATCACACTTCGCGAGCAAACAGAATGGACGGAACTTATAGATAACGGATTCAATACCCTTACAGGAAGCAATACCGAAGCGATAATAGATGCCTTTATAAATAACAAAGATAAAAAATCAGATTTTTCCATTGATTTATACGGCAATGGAAATGCGGCTAAAATTGCTGCAGAAGAAATTGTAAAATTTTGACTATTATCGCCAAAATAAATCACACTTAAAAACTTTAATATTTTTTAAGTTTATTACTCCCCTAAACAACTATTTGAAAATCAAATAATTAAAGAAAACGCACGCGACGTATAATAAAAATATTCTTTTCAACATAGTAATTTTTAACAAATAATTTCTTACTTTTGCAGCACAAAAATTTGTAGGCATGGAGGAATTAACATTGCAAATTATCAAAACAGCTTTATCAAAATTTATTCAATACGGGGTAAGAAGAATCTCGATTGATGAAATTTGTAGCGATCTACGCATCTCAAAGAAAACATTCTACCAAGTTTTTCAAAAAAAAGAAGACCTTTTAGATGCGGTTTTGGAATACCAACAAGAAATTTTAATGGAAGAATTTGAAAAAACGCATTCCCATTTGAATGCAATCGATTCTTTATTGGTAATTACTAAAAATGTGAAAAGACATACGAAGGATGATTGTGTTCTTTTTTATTATGATTTAGAAAAATATTATCCTGCTCTTTATGAAAAACATAAAGAAGTAAAATCAAAGTGGGTTACAAAATATTTTGAAAAAAACTTACAAAAAGGGATCGCAGAAGGATATTATCGAGAGGATTTAGATGTGGAATTAAGTGCGTTATTTCACGCAATACAGTTAAATTCATCTTTTCAAGAATTAGCACATTTAGCCAAGAAAAAATCAAAAAAAGAAATCATAGATTTTTATATAGATTTGGTTGTTAGACTTATAACCAATGAAAAAGGATTAAAATACATTAAAGAAAATAGCGAAAAAAATTAAAACAAACACTTACGATAAATGAAAAAGTATAGCTTCTTAATAATCGTTATCTTGCTGATTCAAACGCTTACAGCACAGCAAGACACCATTCCGTTAACACTTTCAGATGCAGTACGAATTGCACTGAGTGAAAGCCCTACGATAAAAATTGCCAATCAAGAAATTGCAAGGGTGGATTATTCTGAAAAAAGTGCTTGGTATGCACTTATTCCAAAAATTGACGCTTCGGCTCAACACACAAAATTTTTAGTTCCCGCCAAAATGAACATGATGGGACAAGTGATGGACTCACCAACCGACTTTAACTCTTCGTTGGGATTATCCATTTCACTTCCACTTTTTGCACCCGCTTTGTGGCATTCAATCCAAATGTCGTCATTGGAAATGCAAGTGGCACAAGAAAAAGCAAAAGCATCCAGAATCAATCTTCAATATGAAGTTTCAAAAGCATATTACAACGTTTTAGTTATTCAAGATTCATACAATGTACTTCAAAAAGGATATGAATTGGCAGAACAAAATTTCAATGTAGCAAAAAAAGGACACGAAGCCGGAGTAATTGCAGCTTACGATTATATTTCTGCTGAAGTACAATTAAATAATTTAATTCCGACACTTCTTCAAGCACAAAACGGAATTAAACAAGCAAAAACATATCTTAAAGTTTTGATGGGAATCGAAATTCAAACTCCTATCGCAATATTAAGTAAATTATCCGATTTTGAAAATAAAATCTTAGAGTTGAGAAGCATTGATGTGTTATCTTTGGAAGACAATTCAGATCTGAAACAACTTGATATTCAACAAAAACAATTACAAAAATCGTTACAACTTCAACGCACACAACGAATCCCAACTTTAGCAGCTTTCGGTCAAACCGGTTACAGCGGAACAGGAAATAAAGAGACAACGCTTAATTTTGGTGGAATGCCAATTGCTGTTGAAGCAAGCAAAGAGTGGTACAGTCAAGGTTTTGTTGTCGGACTGCAATTAAATGTTCCACTTACAGGAATTTTCACAAACACATTAAAGGAAAAGCAAATTAGCATTCAAGAAAAACAATTGGTACTGCAACGTGAAAATGCAAAAAACGGACTTAGGCTACAAGCACTTTCGGCACTTGACAATATGAATAAAGCAGTAAAACAAGTTGGAGCAGCTCGAAAGAGTGTAAATCT
>JBDHYS010000076.1:0-6916 GCA_039811505.1 Paludibacteraceae bacterium
AATTAAAACTTTATAACAATTTAATTTAACAATCAGATGGCTAAAAATAAAGTTATGAGATAAGATGTCACATCATTTCTATCATTTAATTTCAAGAAGAATATAGAACTAATAATAATAAGAAACTATAAAAATAAAGAAAGAACAACTCATTCGGAATATTGCAATTTTTCTCATTTTCCACGTAAAATCGCAAGAAAATGAGAAACGAGAAAAGATTTTATCCGTTGGTGCGTCTTACACAGCCGATAATATGGGCGTTTTATCCGGTGGCTTGAAACGGGGTTACGATTATTTAGGTTTGGCACATTTACACCTAACATTCAACACCGAAAATGCAGGTTGGTGGAAAGGTGGAACGATTTTTTTGAATGGTGCCAATACGCACGGCGGAACTCCGTCTGAAAATTTGATTGGCGATTTTCAAATTGCGTCCAACATCGAAGCCGGAAAACATACTTACGTTCAAGAATTGTGGATTAAACAGGAATTGAAAAATTTTGAATTTACGATTGGTTTACAAGATTTGAACGTAGAAATAGCAACGGTTGAAAATGGAGAAAACTTTATAAACAGTTCGTTTGGGATTTTACCGATAATTTCCAGCAATTTGATGGCTCCGATTTTTCCTCTTACTTCAATAGGGGTAACTACAAAATGGGATATAAACGAGAAAACTTCATGGTTGAATGCAATTTATGACGGAACACCAACTGATTTTGATGACAATCCTTACAATCTGAAATGGGAATTTAACTCAGGCGATGGTTTACTCTACGTTACTGAATTACAACAAAAAGCGTCTATTTTCGGGAAAAATGGAATCTATAAACTTGGTTTTTTTACCCACAATCATACATTAGAAAAAACGGTTGATAAGCATTTTCCCGATTCATTGAATACGAATATTATGGGCGTTTATTTTATTCAAGAGCAAGATATTTATCAAAATAACGGAAAGGAGATAGCTTCATTTATCCAAACCGGATTTAGCCCTTCTATAATAAGTGTCAATAAATTTTATTTGGGAATGGGAATGAATTTAAACGGATTTTTAAGTAAAAAAAATGATGATTCTTTGGGACTTGCATTGGCTTTGGCACAACTCAGAGAAGATTTGGGGCACGAAATAACGTGGGAATTATCTTGGAAAAAACCAATTACTTCTTATTTCTTTATTCAGCCCGATTTTCAATACATTATTCATCCTGCAGGTTCAAAAAGTAAAATTTCGAATGCTTTTGTTGGAATGGTGCGTTTTGGGTTGGATTTTTAAAAATTCAATTTTTCAAAATAAAATTTACATCGTTTGAAAAGTGCAAATTATCGTCTTTGCAATGTAAATACTCGCCTTTAAATTGTTCTACCCATTGCATATTGTGCGTAGCAACAATGACGGTCGTTCCAGATTGACTAATGGAATGAAGCAGTTCAATAATGTCTTTTCCGGCTTTGTTGTCTAAGTTTCCTGTGGGTTCATCGGCAAGAATGATTTCGGGGGAATTTAGCAAAGCACGTGCAATTACAATACGTTGCTGTTCGCCTCCGGAAAGTTGATGGGGCATTTTGTACCCTTTATTTTCCATTCCCACTTGTTTCAAAATATGTTGGATTTGTTCCTCCATCGCTTTTTTATCTTTCCAACCCGTTGCACGAAGTACAAACAACAAATTGGCTTTTACATCGCGGTCTGTTAGGAGCTTAAAATCTTGAAAAACGATTCCAATTTTTCTTCGTAACAATGGAATTTGCTTCCGTTTTATTTTTTTCAAATTAAAATCGATAACCGATGCCTCTCCATTCGTAATGGGAACTTCTGCGTACAAAGATTTCAAAAAAGTACTTTTTCCACTTCCCACATCGCCGAGCAAAAATATAAATTGCCCGTTTTTGATTTCTATATCAATGTTTTTCAGTACAATGTGTTCTTGCTGACACAATTCTACTTCACTGTATTTTATAAGTACTTTTTCTTCCATTTTTACAAAAATTATTTATGCCTTTTTTTTAATTCTTTTGCAATATCGGTAAGTGAATACCCTTTTGAAGTGAGCAAAACAATTAAATGATAGACCAAATCGGACGCTTCGTATAAAAAATCTTCATCTTTTCCGTTTGTAGCTTCAATTACGGTTTCTATGGCTTCTTCTCCCACTTTTTGTGCCATTCTGTTGATTCCTTTTTGAAAAAGTGAGGTGGTGTACGAGCCTTCTGGCATCTCTTCAAATCTGTTTGTGATGAAATCTTGAAGATACGCTAAAAAACTGATGTCGGTTTCGTTGCTTTCATTCCAACAAGTGTCGGCTCCGGTATGACAAACGGCACCTTTGGGATTTACTTTTATAAGCAATGTGTCGTTATCGCAGTCGGGAGTGATGGAAACTACGTGCAGAAAATTGCCACTTTCTTCTCCTTTTGTCCAAATTCGTTGTTTTGTGCGGCTAAAAAATGTTACTTTTCCTGTTTTTTCGGTTATTTGCAACGATTCTTCGTTCATAAATCCGAGCATCAACACTTTGTTAGTGGCATTATCTTGAATGATGGCAGGAACTAATCCGTCCATTTTTTGAAAATCTATTCTCATTTTAATTTGTTCACAATTATCAATTAGTGAGGGCGAAATTACGAAAAAACATCAAGTTTTCCAATTATTTTAAAAATGAAAAAACAAGTTGTATCAAATTAGATGAATATTTTCTTTGGCACATTCGTTTTTCATCTCTTCTGACCAAATACTTGCCTGAATTTCTCCAATATGGGCTTTTCGTAGGAAAAACATACAAAGTCGCGATTGACCGATACCGCCACCGATGGAGAGTGGAAGTGTATCATTGAGCAATCTTTGATGAAAATAGAGTTCTAATTTATTTTCTTGATTTGTAAGTTTTAATTGGTGTTGCAATGCTTCTTTGTCCACTCGAATTCCCATTGATGAAATTTCAAAAGGGATTTGAAGAATATCATTCCAAAGTAAAATATCGCCATTTAGTCCAGAATAACCGTTTTCATCAATGGTCGTCCAATCATCGTAATCGGGTGCACGACCATCGTGTTTTTTGCCGTCTCCTAATTTTCCTCCAATTCCTATTATAAAAACGGCTTTGTGTTTTTTTGTAATCTCAAACTCACGCTCTTTTGGTGTCAAATCAGGATAAAGCCGGCGTAATTCTTCCGAATGGATAAACATAATTTTTTCAGGAAGGCACGGTTTAATTTCTGAAAAACTTTCGCAAACCAAATATTCTGTCCGAAGAAATGTGTCGTAAATTTTTTCTACTATTTTTTTCAAAAATGCGATGTTTCTGTCTTCTTTTGTAATCACTCTTTCCCAATCCCACTGATCAACGTACAAAGAGTGGATATTTCCCAATTCTTCATCGGCACGAATTGCATTCATATCGGTATAAATTCCGTATCCTTCTTCCACTTTGTAGTCGGCGAGCGTTACGCGTTTCCATTTTGCAAGCGAATGTACCACTTCTGCACGCACATCGTCCATATCTTTGATTGCAAAATTTACTGCACGTTCCACGCCGTTCAAATCATCGTTTAATCCGGTATTTCGCAACACAAAAAGCGGTGCTGTAACGCGTCTTAATCGAAGTTCGGCAGAAAGATTGGCTTGAAAAAAATCTTTAATTTTCTGTATGCCTAATTCAGTTTGATGAGGGTCTAAAACTGGAGTGTAATTTGTTGGTTTTATAAAATAACTCATAGTCTTTATGTAATTAAATTTTATATATTGCTTACAAAAGTACTACAAAAATTTAAAATATAAAACAAAAGGAGAGTTTTTAATGTATTCTTAATTCAAAATGATTAGTTGAAATTGAAAAATACATTGCAGAATAAAGTGGTAATTTTATTTTTTATCTTTTAATCTAAAATCGATTGTTTGAAAAATATTCTCTTCATCTTTAGAGTGAAACCAAGTTATTTCTTTGTCTCTGTTGAACCACGTCAATTGACGTTTTGCATAGTTTCGGGTGTTCTTCTTAATTAAATCAATGGCTTCTTGTTGAGTAATTTCGCCATCAAAATGTGCATATAATTCTTTGTAACCAACTGTATTTAGCGTGTTTAGATTTTTGAATGGATAGTATTGTTTTGCTTCTTCCATCAGTCCTTTTTCAATCATTTTATCAACACGCAAGTTAATCTGTTCGTACAATTCTTGGCGTGGTTTGTTTAGTCCGATTTTTATGATTTCAAAATTCCGTTTTTTCTTTTTTCCGGTTCGCAAATCGGAATAAGGATTTCCGGTTGTAAGGCAAATTTCCAAAGCGTGTAAAATTCTTTTTGGATTTTTTAAATCTACTTCTTTGTAGTGTTTTGGGTCGAGACGGAATAATTCCTGTTGAATATGTGAAAGTCCTTTGTTCTTAAATTCTTCTTGCCAAAATTCTCTAATTTCTGTAGGTACATTTGGAATTTCATCTAATCCATTGCAAACTGCGTCAATGTACATCATCGAACCTCCTACTAAAATGACAACATTATGCTTTTTGAACAATTCATCTAATAAATTGATAGCATCTTCTTCGTATTGTCCGGCATTGTAATTATCTAATATCGAGTGAGAGCCGATAAAAAAATGTTCAACTTCTTTTGTTTCTTTTTCGGTTGGAGCGGCGGTTCCAATTTTTAATTCTCGATAAAATTGACGTGAGTCTGATGATACAATTGGAGCATTGTATTTTTTTGCCAATTGAATGCTGATGTCGGTTTTTCCTATGCCGGTTGGACCAAGTAGAACAATTAAAACTGCCATTATAATTTTGATTTATATGCAAACAGAAAATGAACTCATGTAAGAGCATTTTCTGTTCAATAATACATTTAAAATGTATGATATTTTTTCTCTTTTCAGTAATTTCTATATTTCTTCATCAAAATTTAAATCACCAAAACCTTCTTCATCAAGTTCTTCCAAATCAAAATCTTCATCGCCATAGAAACTCTCATCATTGATGATTTGATTGTTTTTTTGAGGTGTGTACACAAAATTCAGATTATCTTCCATTTGTACCGGAGGTTCGCCTATAGATGTCGTGCAAACGGATTTTTCTAAGTTTTTTCCTGTGATTATCTCTGTCAGTTCAATGAAAAATGCTCTATCGGAAATAATATCGAAAACATAAAGTAGTTTCTGTTTTTCATCGTCAAGAAATTCTCTCAAAACGGTTTCTTCCATTATCAAATTGTCGTATTCCGAACTTGATTCCATCTCAATCAGTGTAATTTCTTGTCCTTTTTCCCATTCGTCTGTGCATAGAAAAAAAGATGTCAATTGATTTTTATCAAAATTTACAGAATCTAAAATTGCATTGTGAAAGTCTAAAAACGTAGATTCTGAGTCAATTTCTATTATTCTAATGAAATCATCCAATTCGTCTGAAAGGATTGTAAATTTAAATACCATATTTTTTTTCTCTATTTTTGATTTACGATGTAAAAATACAATAAAAATTGAAATATTGAAAACCTTTTAAGAAAAAACAAATAAAAAAGGACATTCAAAGCACTGTGAATATCCTTTCTTTCTATCTTAGATTGAATTAGGTGAAAAATTAGCTCAATTTGAGGATGTTTTTTATTTCATTCACGTCTTTAAGAAATAATTTATCGGTTTCCATCAAATCTTCCACTTTTTTGCACGCATGAAGCACCGTTGCATGATCTCTTTTTCCGATGTGCAAGCCGATTGTGGATAGGGAGCTTTTTGTGTAAATTTTTGAAAAATACATCGCAATTTGGCGTGCTTGAACCACTTCTGCTTTTCTTGAACGTGTCGAAATTGAATCAACAGACAAATTATAGAAATTACAAACAGCATCTCTGATTTGCTCCACCGAAATAGAAGCTCTTGTGCTCACATTGACAATCCTGCCTACAACTTTTTCTGCCAATTCGATATTAATTGGTGTATTTTCTAATGTAGAATGTGCTAAAAGTGAAATCAGAACGCCTTCCAAATCTCTCACATTATCAACCACATTTTCAGCAATATAATCTACAATATCTTCGTCAATTTCCAAACCATCGTAATATATTTTATTCTTTAGAATTGCTTTTCTCAATTCAAAATCTGGTTTTTCAATTTCCGCAGACAATCCCCATTTAAATCGTGTAAGAAGTCGATCTTCAACTCCAACCATTTCAAGCGGCGATCTGTCAGAAGTGATGATTAATTGTTTTCCTAATTGATGTAAATGATTGAAAATGTAGAAAAACGTGTTTTGAGTGCCCGGTTTTCCCGATATTTCTTGAATGTCGTCAATTATTAAAATATCAATTGTTTGATAAAAATTTAGAAAATCATTTTGCGTGTTATTTCTAACTGCATCAGTGTATTGAATCTGAAATGTGTTGGCAGAAAGATAAAGCACCCGTTTTTCAGGTTGCAATTGTTTTGCCATCACACCGATTCCATTTGCTAAATGGGTTTTTCCTACACCCGATTTTCCGTAAACAAAAAGCGGATTAAAAGCCGTTTTTCCCGGATCATTTGCTATTGCAATTCCGGCAGTTCGGGCTAATTTATTGCTTTTTCCTTCTATTAAATTGTTGAAATTGTAAGATGGATTTAATTGTGGATCAATTTCGGGAAGTTGCAAACGTTGATAAGGAGAAACAATTGCTCTCCCTTTTGTAGCATTTTCCTCATACTTGTTTTTTACAACTGCACTACTTGGAATGCGGGTTGTAGCATCATTTGTTTTGTCGATTAAAACCCGATATTCAAGCCGCGTGTTTGTTCCCATTATTCTTGTGAGCGTCATTCTCAAAAGATCAATGTATTTTTCCTCAATATATTCTACAAAGAATTGACTTGGAACTTGAAGAACGAAAATTTTATTTTCATAACTTACAGGAACAATGGGCTCGAACCATGTGTTGTACGATGCTTCATTAA
>JBDHYS010000077.1:0-6867 GCA_039811505.1 Paludibacteraceae bacterium
TGTTTTCAACGATGGCTATGAAACCAACTTCTGTTTTATGCCAAGTGTGGGAGTTCGGGTTTTTAGGCATTTTACTGTTGCGGTTAACTATGAATTGATTAACAAGAACTACTCGCACGCAAATGCACGGATAGGTTTTTACTTCTAACCCTTTATATAATTATGCACAGATGCCAATTGGTGTCTGTGCTTAGCATTAAATTACAATTATTTATGAAGCAACTAATTTTATCAATTGGCTTCTGTTTTTTTATGGTAGGAAGCCTATTTGCTCAATCATCAGGTTTTGATGTAAATGTTAATTCTGCTCAAGTATTTGGGTTAGAGTATCGGGTTAATCCGAACTTATCGTTCGGTGCCAGGCTCGACAATGGCAAATTGGAAGGTGCTTCTGTTACTCCGCTTATTAAATATCAGATTATGCATTTTTCTGATGCTTCGTGCTATATAGGTGTTGGGTTAAAAGGCCTCGACCCAGTGAACGACGTAAGTATTCCCCTTGGTGTTAGGGTTACTCCGTTTGGTGCCTCTTCGGGGCTTGGTTTTACAATAGAACTCGATAACATAATAGGCGATGATTACTATTTACGCCCTTCCATAGGTCTTAGCTATCAGTTTGGCAAATAATAATATTGAGCAATGTTTTTGAGTTGCTCTATTAAGTACAAGGTTTAGTTATTTAATAGTTTGTAAAGTTCAGATATTCAACGGAATATCTGTGCTTTATATTATTGCTGTTGATTATTGTTGAATCTTAGGGTTGTTGAGAATTATTAGGAGTAAAAGAGTAGTAAAATCTTTGGTATAACAGCCGAAACAGAGTGAAAACTGCCAGTTTTACCAACAAATGTGGTGAAAAATATTTTTGTAACTATCACTTTATGAGTGTGGTACAGAAAAAATATGGTGAAAAACTGCCTGACTGTTTTAAAATTTGTAAAACGATAGGTTTGCTGTTGTAACTTAGATGTGAACCAAAAATTAAAATTATGAAGAAATCGAACTATTGCATTGTTTTATTATTTTTCACCCTACTTGGGTCTGTGTCGGCATGGAGTCAGGATAAGCCAGAAAAGAAATTTTCATTTGAAATAGGCTTGAATCACTCTTTTGCTGCCCGAAAGGTTGATGCTTTCGATAATGATTACGGTTTGCTTTTTTATATGGAAGGGAGACGCAAAATATCCCAGCCGTTAAGTGTAGCTCTACAGTTGGATTTATCAGAGTTTTATCGTGATAGTAAATATGGCGGCCCCTATACGTTTATTATCTTGGGTGTTATACCAACTTTGTATTATGATTTTCAAATAGAAAGTAAGATAAAACCATTTGCTGGAATAGGAGCAGGTGTTGCCTTTAGCAACATAAAAGCTGTTTTCAACGATGGCTATGAAACCAACTTCTGTTTTATGCCAAGTGTGGGAGTTCGGGTTTTTAGGCATTTTACTGTTGCGGTTAACTATGAATTGATTAACAAGAACTACTCGCACGCAAATGCACGGATAGGTTTTTACTTCTAACCCTTTATATAATTATGCACAAAGTATTTGAATTGACATTAATTTTTGTGTTGTTTAGTATTGGAGTTAATGCACAAAAAAGCATATCATGCTCTGATACAATAATTAATCTTCAGGAAGTATCTGTTTATGCTACCCAAGGTTTGTCAATTATAAAATCAAACAATAAAAAAGGTAGCATACACGTAAGGGGGAAAGGAAAAACATCTTTAATTACTAAAATAGATATTGATAAAAACATCTGCTATGACCTTGTTGGCGTTGAATTCTTTTTTAATTATAAGTGGCAAGGTTTTGAAAATGAGGGGTTTTATATAAAACCATTAGTGTTGGCATCTGAAAATGGCATGCCAAGTTCTAATTACCTCAATAATCAGACACTATATTTTGTAAGCAAAGAAATAAATGAGGTTATACATATTGATTTATTAGAATTTGATATCAAAATAAAGGGTGTGGATTCTTTTTTTTTAGGAATTGAATTTGTTGATGCTGAGGGGCAAAGTAATTTTGAAGATTTCAATGTAACAATGGTTCCCGGGAATAAAAAATTAAATAGGTCTTTTGTTAAAGGCTCTTGTCCTGAATGTACTTTTTCTCCCTTTGATTTAGACACAAAAAAAGGACTATCCCTAAAATATAATCTGTACTACAAAAAATAGTGAATCATCTTATGTTTTATGTAGCTTTACTGTTGTTAGTAAATAGAGTTATACCGATGTGATAGCCGTTTATGCCAATGCAATCAGTATATTACGGATATCCAATCGGTATTACCATCCACCGGGGCGCAGGCACAGCCTGCACAAAATTAATGATTTTATTAACTTTAAATTTTGTGTTTATGAAAAACCTAGATTTGAGCAACTATGGTGTTCTGGAAATGAATCAACAGGAAAAAGTTGATTTTAATGGAGGATTTAATGATAGACCATTGGGAAGAGGAGATTATGGAAGTCAAGGAACCGGAGGGTCATCTTCATCAGGATCTTCAAACACGTCAACTAAATCTTCGACAGAAGACCTTGCTTGGTTTATTTTCTGGTTTTCTATCCTTACATCATGAGTTTTAATTGATTAATCACGGGAGTGGGGCATTTCCACTCCTAATTAATATATAGTAAATAAAATAGGTTTCGTAATGATTAAAGATATTTTGTCGTTTCTTGCTAATCCATTTACTAATAATAATACCTCCATTAGTATGTCATTAATTGTTTTTTTGAAAACTATAGTGCTTTATGTTGTGTTTGTTGTTGTTTGGGGATTAGTAAAATATATCTTATCAAAGTTTGGATTTTCAGATGGTGGACTTTCTATTAATATGCTATTATATGAGAATTCATTGCAATTATTAGAACTTAAAGGAGTCGTTGTTTTTATTAATTTGATAGTGATACTTATTCCTATTTGGGAAGAGATATCTTTTAGATTGCTTTTGTCTTTTAGGAAGTGGCACGTAATAATTAGCTCTGTCTCCACTATTGTTCTTATTAACTTTCTTTTTTTTCGTAATGTTATATATGCAGGAGTTTTACTTGCTTGTTTGTTGCTTGTAATTGCAGTCACGCAAAGAACTATTACCCTCAAAGTAATTGATAAGTTTCAAAAGCAATATGGATTGAGTTTATTTTATTTAATGCCGTTTTTTTTTGCCTTATGTCATTTAAAACAACTTTGTCCGTTACGGTCTACCCTTATTGTGGAATATATTATGTACCTAATACCACTTGTGGTATTTGGATATTTTAGTTCATATATTAGAATAAAAGTAGGATTTATATTTAGTGTAGTATTTCATGTTATGTTAAATGGAGTAATGACTCTATTATTCATGTTTTCAATACATAGTTAATCTATTCTATATGTTTGTTTTCGGAACGACTATTAATACTATTGGAAGATTATTTGACTTTAAGAAAGTGAATTAAACTACCACACTACTTTTTTATGAGAGTGGCGAAATTTACTTTTACAATCGTAGCGTTACAGAATACCCCGATGGACAACCTTGTGAGTTATACGAAACGTAATTATTATTGATAACATAATTTCATCGTATAATACCGATGTGATAGCCGTTTATGCCAATGCAATCAGTATATTACGGATATCCAATCGGTATTACCATCCACCGGGGCGCAGGCACGGCCTGCACAAAATTAATCAATTTTTTTAACTTTAAATTTTGTGTTTATGAAAAACTTAGATGTTTTTGGCGTTCAAGAGTTGAATGCCGAAGAATTAGTAAAACTTACCAAACATTTCTTTTCTAAGAATGGGATATTTGTTAAGATAACATGTAATCATGTATTAACTTAAATTCTTAATTATAAAAGGTGGCGTATAACTGGGTTTAGATGAGATTAAATAACTTATAGAATTCAAAGCCACTTGGAATTTATGCATGAATGAAATTAGAGTTTTTATTGTCAAATACAACCTAACAAATGAAAAAACAACAAATTAAAAAGCTAAGTATTCAACTAATATTTAGTCTTCTACTAATGGGGTGTGAAAAAGATCATCCTAAAGTTGATATATTAAGTGAGGATATAGTTAATCGCTTTTTTGAATATGCCATTTTAAAGAGTGATTGGCAGACTCCTAAAACTGATTTTTCAATATACTCAATTGAAACCCTTAGAGCATATAATGAAGAAGTGAATTTCATACCTGATTTTGTTAATGAACTGGGATTTGCAGATTGGAATAATACACGCTATTTTGAAACTAATGACGAGACTGTGTTGCAGATACCTGTGTATTCCTATTATGATGTTGAAGTCAAGGCTCTAATTATTGTGGCTAAAAATGAGGATAAATTATCTTGTTATGTTATTCGTCGTAATTGTTTTGATGAATTTGCTGACAATATTAGACCACAACTAACATTGAGCAAGGTAATTGATTTGTTTATATTAGCTGATTTTAAAGTTTTCGGTAAAAGTAATTTTTTGCCCAATGGTAATGTTCATTTTGATAATTACAACAACGAAAATACTAGACTGAAGGGGAGTATTGTTTCAGTTGAGAAATGTTATTATCTTGAAGTATTTAGTCATGATTGGATTTTGCTTGATGCTCGATGGGAGTGTGAAACAAGTTATGAATATTATAGTAATTTCAAAATGTCTTTTGAGGATATAGAAGGCGGAGGTGGAGGATTTGGAGGATTCAGTGGTGGGTCAAGTGCAGGTGGATCTCTTACACCAAAGAAATATATACCTAATCCTAATGATAAAATTGCTAAGCCAAATTTTAAAAGTACCATGTCTAAGCAATTACCTAATACTTGTGTTACCTCAATAATGGATTATATAGATGATATTCTTTGTGGCAATCGGTCTAATGAAGGTGATTATATGTTGGATTATTTAAAATGGAAAAATACATTTGTTTTAAGAGACGGTGGGGCCATTGGTGATATTGTTGAATTCGTTAATAGGCATTTTAATACTAATGAATTTATTAGTTATAAAAACGCTATTGATAAAGGATGTGTCATTTTGACTTGTATTAAATCACCAACTGATAATTCTGTCCATAATGTTTTAATAATTGGTTATCGAGATGGCAACTCGAGCAATTATATATACATGGATCCTGAAAAAGGATACCTGCAAGAAGCATCAGCTTCATATTTTCTTAATTTGTATAACATTAGTGTTTCATCTTGTAAATAAAAATTTTTTGGTATGAATAAACGAAACGTAGTAATCGCATTGATTTTTGTTAATCTGTTTTTAAGTAGCTTTTTTTTAAATGCACAAAGTGTTGAGCTTAGCCGAAGTGCATTGATAAATAAAAAGTGGAAGATGATCGATTTAACAGATAAGATGATCGAAGAGGTATATAGTCCGACAAAAATAGAATCTTATTATAACGGTAATTTTTTTTGTGAATCTATATACTATTTATCTGATAAGATTGATACTGTATTTGTTGAAGCTAACGTGGGGAATGCTATTAAAGGTAAGTATATTATTTGCAGGCTTATTAGTGCTGAGAATGATAATTTCACTGTTCTCGAAGTAATAAGTGTGTCCGATTCAGCTCTTACATTACGTAATGTCAAACATACGCATTTGCTAAGATTTGGAACTAATTAATATTAGCACCTAGCATGTTGCAATAATTATGTGGGCAAAGAATTTTGTGTGTTTTCAAAGTTCTTTGCTCACATTTACTTTGCAAATACTCGTTATATTTGGATGCAAAAAAAATAAAGAGATAAATTTTTTATTTAGATTTGTATTTATTCCTAACAAAAAATAGAAGTATGAAACGTTTTGTTATTATTATTGCATCGGTTTGTCTTTCAATGACTTCCTTTGCACAAATAGATTTCAAACTTGGTGTAAAAGGCGGTTTGAATATGTCGAAAATCAATGGTGGTTCACCCGTCCCATCTTCGTTAATTGAGTATAAATCGTTAACATCAGGCCATTTTGGTGTGCTTGCCCGTCTGAAATTACTTGGCATGGTTGCCGTTCAGCCGGAGGTGCTGTACTCAATGCAGGGAACAACAAAAGAGATTACTATTTTGGGAATTACTACTACCAAAGATGTCAAGACCGATTATGTGCAGGTTCCGGTGATGATTAAGTATTACCCTTTGTTGGGATTTAACCTTCAGGCTGGTCCGCAGGTTGGCTTTTTGACAAAAGCCCAGGATGGTGATGACGATGTGAAGGATGATTATAACTCTACCTATTATGCCGTTAATATGGGCCTTGGCTGGGATTTGCCTTTTGGCCTTGGTGTTGATGCCCGTTACAGCATGGGTGTGTCGGATGTGGTTAAGGATTTTAAGGGCGACAAAAAGGATAACCGTATGAATATGTTTACGGTGGCATTGTCATACTGTTTCTAAGTTATCTTAACTTATTATTTTAAGGCATCCGTCTAAAAAAGAGGCGGATGTCTTTTTTTGTGTCCCTATATTAAAATAGTCCAATTAAAAATTGACATTAGACTGTCTATAGCATAGTTTTGCTTTGTTAATGGTTAATTTAATAATGTGCGCTATGAAAAAGTTAATGGTTGTTGTTTGCCTGATATGCGACATATAATTGACATGTTGGAAGAGGGCACTATTGCTGCTCTTGATGAAAAGTTTAACCAAAACTGCTCCGAAAATGCCATCGTCTCGGTTTATTGGCATCAGCTAGCTCACTTGACCAGTCGTAAACTTAAGAAGACAGTTTCATTAGATGAGGAAATTAATATTATCAAAGATTGCATTGAGCGAGACTCGAGCAATGAGATTAAAACTGTCGCTGCCCTCTTGCACCTGGCTGTACTTCTCCTTGAAAAAGGTGACTCGGATAGTCTTTGCAAAGCC
>JBDHYS010000078.1:0-6784 GCA_039811505.1 Paludibacteraceae bacterium
AACGGAGTGCAATTTGGAATTAACATTGGAGAAAACAGCGAAATTTGTTTCTTTCATAAAACTGCCGAGATAATTTGTCATCTTTCTGCGGAGGAAGAATTGGTTGGAAAAAATCAGCAAAGAATTGTGTTTCTTGAGCAACAATCTGAAAAAAATCTTTGTGGCATCGTTTATTCAACAGCCGGATTTGGCGAATCGACAACAGATTCGGTTTATGCCGGAAATGCACTAATTGTAGAATTAGGTTCAGTTTTGACAAAAGGTGTCCGTTTTAGTTTCGAGAAGCAGCTGATTGTGTCGGAAGTTGATGTGGAAATAATCAGAACAAAAAGATTGGAAAATACTAATTTTCACAAAAAAACTGAAAATCCCGATGAAAATAATCTTAACAACCCAATAAATTCGTTTCCTTTTCTACCCAAAAAAGAGAAAAACGATGAATATTGCGATGAAATTCTATCCATTCAAATCAGTGGTTTAGCAAAAAGATGGCTTCACACACGAGCAGAGCGATTGATTCTTGGGGTTTCGGGCGGTTTGGATAGTACGCTTGCTTTATTGGTTTGTGCGAAGACGGCTGATAAACTTGGTGTTGACAGAAAAAAGATTTTGGGTGTTACCATGCCCGGATTAGGAACAACAAACAGAACATTTTCAAATTCCATAAAACTGATGAATTTATTGGGAATTGATTCGAAAACTATTTCCATAGAAAAAGCAACTTTACAACATTTTGAAGACATTGAACACGACCCAAACGAACACAATGTAACGTTTGAAAATGCACAAGCACGAGAAAGAACGCAGATTTTGATGGATTTATCGAATAAATTGAACGGAATTGTGATTGGAACAGGAAATATGTCGGAAAGTGCACTCGGATGGAGTACTTACAACGGCGATCATATTTCGATGTATGCAGTTAATTCCGGCGTGCCGAAAACTGTTGTTCGGTCGATGGTAGAATGGTTTGGAAGGACGATGAATACGGAATTTGGAGAAATTTTGCAAGATGTGCTGTCAACTCCCGTAAGTCCTGAATTATTGCCGCTTGGCAAAGAAAATTCCATAGCACAAAAAACAGAAGATATAGTTGGACCGTATGAGTTGCACGATTTCTTTTTATACTATTTTGTTCGATACGGTTTTACTCCCAAAAAAATTTCATCTCTTGCACAAAATGCCTTTGCTGAGAAATACGACAAAGAAACGATACATAAATGGTTGAAAATATTTATAAAACGCTTTTTTCAACAGCAATTTAAGCGTTCTTGCTCGCCCGATGGAATCAAAATTTTCCCAGTAAATTTATCGCCAAGAGGCGAATGGATTATGCCAAGTGATGCAATTGCGTTTGAATTGGATTTGGACTAAAAAAATAATTGAAAAATGTTTCAGGAAATATATTTTAATAATTCGGTTGAAAATTGGTTAATTTCAGTTGCGATAATTGTTGGTGCTTTGTGTATCAATTGGTTTATCACTTATGTCAATGCAAAGCATTTGAAATCATTGGCAAGTAAAACAAAAACCATTGTCGATGATATTTTGGTTAATACATTGGAAACACCATTAAAAGTTGGAATCTTTCTGATTGCAATTTGGACAGCATTTCATCGACTAAATTTATCCGAAAAATTTGAAACAACACTTTATTCAATCTATGAAATTCTTACCGTTCTCAATATTACATGGTTTATTGCCAATTTGTTACGTGGTTTGTTAAAAGAGCATTTTGACAAAAAAGCAGCCTATCTTTCCAATAAGAAAAGCAATGAAAATATAAACTCACATATTTCTGTGATGTTGCAAAAAGCGATCTTGTTTGTAGTGTGGACAATCGGAATTGTAGCCTCTTTGAGTAATGTGGGAATTGATATCAAAGCCATTTTAGGAACGCTTGGATTGGGAGGAATAGCTTTGGCATTGGCTGCACAAGATACCGTAAAAAATATTTTTGGAGGATTTACAGCCCTTTTTGATGGTACGTTTAGGATTGGAGATACTGTGAAAATTGGAGAATTTGAAGGAACGGTTGAAGATATTGGTATCAGAAGTACAAAAATTAGAAATTACGATAAAAGAATTGTTACAATTCCAAATTTTAAAATTGTAGAAGAAGCTGTTACAAATCTTTCTGTAGCACCACAATTTAGAGTTATCGCCAATTTAGGATTGGTTTATACCACTCCGATAGAAAAATTAGAACAAGCAATTCGAATTCTCATTCAAATTGCAAAAGAAAATCCACGAGTAAGCAACGATGATATTTCGGCTGTATTTGAAAATTTTGGTGATTTTTCGCTCAATATTCGCTTTTGCTATTATATTCCGAAGAAAAGTGGCAAATTTAACACAATGTCGGAAGTGAATTTTGAAATTTTGAAACAATTTAGAGAAAATAACATCGAACTTGCTTTCCCAACACAAAATCTAATTGTAGAAAAAGCATAAAATCTCTTTTCAAAAATTCTTTTTCTTAAAAATGGACAACTGATTATAAATAATCGGAACATTCAAATTTGCTCTGTTTTTACCCGCTTTT
Organism: Paludibacteraceae bacterium; assembly: GCA_039811505.1. Classification (GTDB taxonomy): domain Bacteria; phylum Bacteroidota; class Bacteroidia; order Bacteroidales; family Paludibacteraceae; genus UPXZ01. The sequence continues at coordinate 2,546 of JBDHYS010000078.1, forward strand.
TTTGATTACATTTGCATTAAAATATCCAAAAAATGTCATTATTCAGTAAAATTTTGTTGGTTTTTGCTTTTGCATTCAGTTTGACTGCATGTACTTTTTTTAAATCGGAAAATACAGAAACGGTTGAAAATAAGTCAAATAAATTGTTGTATGCACAAGGTTTTTCAATCAATGAAAATGGAGATTTCAAAGAAATCATTGTTTTTAATCCTTGGAAAACGAATGCTGTTTACGCTAAATATTATTTAGTAAAAAATGATTCCGTAGAAACGCCATCGGACGGAATAAAAATAAAAATTCCTATTCAAACCATTGCTACAACTTCTGTTACCCATTTGGAATTTCTAAAACTTATTGGAGAAATAGAAACAATCAGCGGAATTTGCAATCCCGAATTGGTCTACAATCAGCAAGTGCAAGAAAGATTTGAAAAGGGAGAAATTACCAATTTAGGCGATGCTTTTTCCGTCAATATCGAACGAACTTTGAAACTTCAACCTGCAGTTTTGATGATGAGCGGCTACAATCAAACCGATGTGAATGCACAACGAATAAAGCAAGCCAATATTCCGGTTGTTTATAACAATGAATGGATGGAAACTTCACTTCTTGGACGTGCTGAATGGATAAAACTTTGGCTGCATTTTATGATAAAAGCGAAGAAGCCGATTCGATTTTTTTAGCCATCAATAAAAGATACAATGCTATAAAAGAGAAAGTTATAAATATCGGTAACAAACCGACTATTATGGCAGGTTCGGATTTTAGAGGAACTTGGTACGTTCCTGCCGGTAAAAGTTATATGGGATTGCTTTTTGAAGATGCCGGAGGAGATTATATTTTCAAATACGACAATGAAACAGGAAGTTTACCACTGTCTTTTGAAACTGCGTTAAACAGTTTTTCAGATGCTGCGATTTGGTTAAATTGCAATTTTAATTCAATCGAAGATTTGATTGAGACAGATAAAAAGAACGGGTTATTTCGTGCTGTGAAAGAGAATAAAGTGTATAATTTCAACAAACGATTATTGCCTTCGACGGCAAATGATTTTTGGGAAAGTGCCATTGCACAGCCCGATTTATTGCTTGGAGATGTAGTTTCCGTTTTACATCCTCATATTTTGCCCGATTGGAAATTTGTATATATTAATCAACTTTCGCACGTAAAAAAATGATGAAAAACCTGAATAGTAATCAAAAAAAACGCTCATCAACGACCATTTATTCCATATTTGGCGGATTGTTTGTTGTTTTTTTATTACTGTTTGTTATGGATTTGGCTTGGGGAAACAGTAAGATTTCGTTTGTTCAAATTATTCGTATTTTATTTGGAAACAGAGAGGATTTGATTACCTCTGAAATTATTCTTAATTTTCGTCTCCCAAAAGCGATAACAGCTATTTTAGCCGGTTCTGCTTTGTCGGTTTCGGGCTTGATGATGCAAACTTTTTTCCGAAATCCATTAGCCGATCCGTATGTTTTAGGCGTTAGTTCAGGAGCAAGTTTGGGCGTTGCAATTGTGATGATGGCAACCGGATTTTTACTTGGTTCGTCATCGTGGATTGTTGTTTTGGCTGCAATAATCGGAGCCGTTTTGGTAATGATGTTGATTGTGGGCGTTTCTTTCAAAGTTCAAAATGCAGTTTCGTTGTTAATTGTCGGTTTGATGTTGGGAACAATTGTAGCTTCCATTGTGGGCGTTTTGCAATATTTTAGTAATCCCGATGCGATAAAACTATTTGTAATGTGGAATTTGGGTAGCTTGAGTGCCGTTTCTTGGCAACACCTTTCTGTTTTGGCTCCATTAATTTTCGTAGCGTTAATTGGTGCATTCTTACTTCATCATAAATTAGACGGAATGTTGTTAGGTGAAAATTATGCACGTTCGTTGGGAATTTCCATTGTGCAATCACGATTTTTGATTATTGTTGTAACAAGCATTCTTGCCGGTTCTATTACTGCTTTTGCTGGTCCAATTGGATTTGTGGGTATTGCCATTCCGCACATTGCAAGAGGATTATTTCGGACGGCATCGCATAAGATTCTGATTCCGGCATCGTTTTTATTAGGTTCGATGTTGCTTTTGCTGTGCGATATTGTTTCGCAATTACCAACTTACACACTCCCGATAAATACCATTAGTTCGCTTTGTGGAGCACCCATTATTATTTGGATAATTTTGAAAAAAAGATAAAAAATGTCGGTATTATCAACACATAATCTTTCGGTAGGATACGATTACAAAAAGAGGTTTTTTGTAGTGCAAGAAAACCTTAATCTTACTTTGCAAGAGGGCGAAATGGTCTGTTTGATTGGACCAAATGGGAGCGGAAAATCTACTTTAATGCGAACATTAAGCGGTTTGCAGGGTGCTTTAAATGGAAAAATATTGATTGATGAACACGATTTAACGGTATTATCGCACAAAAAGAGAGCAGAGAAAATTGCTGTTGTTTTGACGGATAAAATTGAAATTGAAAATGCAACCGTTTGGGATATTGTTGCTTTTGGACAACATCCTTATAATCACTGGATTGGTGGTTTGTCTTCATTCGGAAAAGAGAAAATTAAAGAATCTATTCGATTGGTTAATTTGGAACACAAAAAAGATAAATTGTTAAATGAACTTTCTGACGGCGAAAAACAACGCGTGATGATTGCAAAAGCACTTGCACAAGACACGCCAATTATAATTTTAGACGAACCAACGGCTCATTTGGATATGCCTTCGAGAGTAGAAATTATGCTTCTTTTGCATAAATTGGCACACGAAACGAAAAAAACAATTTTATTATCGACACACGAATTGGATTTGGCACTTCAAGCTGCTGATCGAATTTGGTTGCTGCACGAAAAAAGGGGGTTAATCGATGGAGTTCCCGAAGATTTAGTGTTAAATGGTATTTTTAATCAAATTTTTCAGAGTAAATCGTACTATTTCAATACAGCAAATGGAAATTTTTCGATGAATTATCCGTTAAAAAAGACAATTTCCATTGCCGGCGAACCGATGAGAATGTATTGGACTTTGCGAGCGTTGGCACGAATTGGTGTGGGTGCAGAAGAAAATGCCGCTACAAAAATTGAAATAACCGATGCACATTGGAAAATGAACGGTACGATTTTTAATTCAATTAAAGATTTGCTCCAAGAATTAGAAAAAAAAGATGTTTAATTGGAGAAAAAGAGATAAATTAATGGATATAAAGAGGTTTTTTATAATTGCGATTACTGTTTTGCCGATTTTTATTTCGTGCAGATCGAAAGCAAATTTATTGTTAAATGATTCTTCAAAAAAAGCACGTAATGAAGTTTTGCATAAAATAATTCAGCGACAAGATTCTGTTATCGAATTGAGTGAAAAATACCTTAATGTGCCTTATCGTTACGGAGGTTCATCGCCGAAAGGATTTGATTGTTCGGGTTTTACATCTTTTGTGTTTGGGAAATTTGGATATTCGCTTCTTCGTTCTTCTCACGAGCAAGCCGAGCAGTTTCCAATTGTTTCACGCAAGGAACTTCAACGTGGAGATTTGGTTTTTTTTGAAGGGAGAAAACACAATAAAAGAGTAGGGCATGTGGGAATTGTGGTTGATCCGAAAGAGAACGGAGAATTTAATTTTATTCATGCTTCGGTTCAAAGCGGTGTCATCATTTCGGAATCGGTAGAACCTTATTACGCTTCACGTTTCATAAAAGCCGGACGCGTGATTGAAAATCGTTTTGCTACTACAAAACTTGACGAAAAAACCACGCCAAACAATGATATTTCTACCCTTTACAAAGCAGGGAAATCAGATGTTTCTTCCGATGCCGTTTATCACATTGTGGAAAAAGGAGAAACTTTGTCAGCTATTTCTAAAAAATACGATGTTCCAATTTCAACCATTCAATTTTTAAATAAATTAAAATCGAAGAGAATTAATACAGGGCAAAAACTTCTTATCATTGAAGGGACAAAATCGAATGTTGAAAATGAAAATCCATCTGAAAAAGTAGATACGGGAAATGTCAAAAAGGAGGTAACAGCATCAGTTGAAAAAGTGCAAAACAATGAAAACGAAACAATAGAACACAAAGTTTTGGCGGGCGAATCGCTTTATTCCATATCCAAAAAATACAACATAACAGTTGATGAATTAAAGCAAATAAACGGTTTGACAAGCAATGCAATCAATGCTGGACAAAGATTGTACGTTTCACATTCCACTTTAAATACAAAAAAAGAAACGGAAAT
>JBDHYS010000079.1:0-6733 GCA_039811505.1 Paludibacteraceae bacterium
GGAAAAAATAATTCGTTGTATTGCCACTTGTGCAGATTGTAAAAAAAAATAAAAATAAATTTTTTTAAATATCTTTGATTTTAATAAATTCATAAACACAATTGAAATTGTTTTTTTTAATTATGATTCGAATTGATTATGTAAAATATATTAGGTAAAGGTATTTCTCAAATTATATAAAATGCATTACGTAGTTTACCAATAAAAGAAAATATCATAACAACCTGTCTATATACCGAAATTCAACAACAATTATCAAGACTTCAACTATCCATCATTGACCACGCCAAAATAATGTGTCTTCAAATTCCGTTTTACACCACTTTCTATTTGAGCAACAAATGGTTTCCGCAGGAAATCGGGATTGGATACATCATTTTTCAGGTATTGTTGACAGGCTCTTTTATCTATCTAAGTTATTGGCTATATAAGAACCACAAGCCCGAAAATTTAAACAAAAAATGGTTCAGGAATTTGATAGCAGGTTCAGGCGGTAAGTCAGTAATGAAAGCAATGGAGTTTTATAAGGAAATGGAAGAATTCAAAGCTGACGACTACAACACCAGCACATAACGGGCAGTTTGGCAAAAGAGCGGGTTCAGCGCTAAATTCAAGTTTCGTGCTTTTAAGTCGCAAAGCCATTTTTTATTTCCTAAAAAAATGTAAATTAGCAAATAAGAAAATGGCTTTGCTTGGGTTGGTGCTTAATTGAAAGTTTCGGCTTTCTAATCCGCTCCTTCGCCAAGCTGCCGGGACGTTATAGCCAATGGTAGGACGACCGAACCGTAACAGAAAAAAGAACAGAAAATGACTTTAAAAGAAGCAGTATTAAAAAGTTTAGAAGACATTAACGACATTACCAATTATTTGGTGGTGCTAAACCATATCAACGACAAAAACTATTACGACTTTGGTGGAGCAAAAACTCCAGGCTCAACTGTTTCAGCAGTTTTGGGCGACTTCATTCGTAACGGAGATACAAGAGTAAAAAGAATAAAACAAGATGGTGGAACTTACTCTTACTATTTGACCAAAAACGAGCAAAATATTGGAATTGAAATTTTGAGTGGCGACACCGAAACTCATATTGTAAAGCCGATTAAGACAAACAAATCAAAAACTTACGAAGAGAGAGATTTACACAAACTTTTGAGCAGTTATTTAAAAAATACAGACACTTACTCAAAGACAATTTTTCACGAACAATCAAACGGAAAAGACAACAACCAAATTTGGACACATCCAGATATGGTTGGTATTAAGTTCTTAAACTTACAGACAAAAGCAAGCCAAAACTTTTTAAAATCAATAAATCGTGTTGACACTTTCAAATTGAGTTCATATGAACTGAAAAGAGAAATTAACAGTGACAGCGAACTTAAAAAAGCATTTTTTCAAGCAGTTTCAAATTCAAGTTGGGCAAATTATGGGTATTTAGTTGCGTTTGAGTTTAGCGACAGTTTGAATGAAGAAATGGCAAGATTAAATCAATCTTTCGGAATTGGAATTATTGAACTAAACGCAAATCCATATCAAAGTAAAGTTCTTTATCCTGCCGTTTTTCGAGACTTGGACTTTAAGACAATTGACAAACTTTGTAAAATGAATAAGGAATTTGAAAAATTCATCGAACAGACCGAAAAACTAATGACAGCAAGTGAAAAATATGTATCAGGTGCAGAAAAAGAACTAGACGAATTTTGTGATGGTTACTTTGCAAATGATACTGAAATTGAAAATTATTGTAAAGAAAAATATATACCAACAAACGAAGAATAACAAGTCAAAAAAATAAATATTTTATGAGTAAAATTAACAATTATAGTGCTTTCTATGTAAGCGAGCCTTTTAGCCAATCTGCACTTGGAGCAAATGCAACTAAAGATTTTTGTTATTACAACATTTTAAAAGCTTGGAAAGGTGCTGATAGTTCATTTCCTTTTAATAATGCTCACGATACAACCTATAATGTTCGGGATAATAGTGATTGGGAATTGACACTTAAACCTAGACTCCGAGAGAGACTAAGAAATTCTAGGAACATAATCCTGTTTTTAAGTGACTATACTGCAAATTCAAGAGCATTAAGAGAAGAAATAGATTATGGAATTAATTCTCTTGAACTACCTGTTATTGTAATTTACCCTGATTTAAAAACTAAGGATGATTTACTCACAAGGGATAAAAACAACTTAAACAACACAGTAAAAGCCTTATGGAATAAACTACCAGTTTTTAGAGATTCAAAATCAAATGTTCCAGTACTTCACATTCCAATGAATAAAGAGACAATACGAAACGCTTTAAATAATGTGAATTTCAGAGTTGGTTCTGGAAAAGAATCAGGTGATTATTTCTACAAAAACTAAAAAAATGAAAGTAAGTTTTTTAGATAAAAATGTCAGAAACAAATTCTGGATTTACTTTTCAGTAATATCTGGAATTTTATCATTTATACTACTTTTCAATATCGTACCAGACGATTATAAAGATTGTTTAAATTATTTTGGATACATAGCATTTGGCTCGTTATTATTAATTTATATAGCCATATGGTACAGAGCAAATAAATTAACGGATATAAATTTCGATATTGATGGCAGTAATGTAAATATTAAATGTGGCGATTTGTTTCTAGAAGATGGATTAAAAACTATACCCTTCAATGAATATTTTGACACAGAAGTTGATGACAAAATTATTTCGAATAAATCCCTTAACGGCATTTATATTAATCGTTTCTTTAAAAATAAAGTAAATGAGCTTGACAGTTATATTAATAACAATTCAGACCAACTAGATATAGTTGACAGTCAATGTCCAAGACCTCAAGGCGGTAAAACTGTTAAATTCAAATTAAGTACGATAATCGTTATAGATGATTTTATTATCACTGCATTTTCAAAGTTTGACGAACATAACAGGGCGACTTTAACTATGCCCGAATACATTGAATTTTTAATTAATTTTTGGGACAGAGTTAATCGTATTTATGCTCAAAAAAATGTTTCTGTTCCAATATTTGGTTCAGGTATAACTCGAATAAAGGAGCACAAAAACATTAGTGATGAAGACTTATTAAAGATAATGCTTTGGACTTTTAGACTAAGTGAAATGAAATTTAAGTATCCTGCAAAGCTTTCAATAATAATACATAAAGATAAAATTGGCCAAATTAATTTATTTGCTCTTAAATCAATCGAATTAGGCTTCTAGCTCTTTAGAAATACAAAAACGAAAGGTAATTATGGACAGGAAAACATCATTTATAAAATATGACAAAAATAACCACTGGCTATAACAGGCGTTTGGCTCAATGGCGGGTGACGTGGTTAATTGAACATTCTACCTCGCATCAACTTTTGTGGTGTATTGACAGTTTTGTGCTCCGAAATCCGCCACTGCGCCAAGCGCCAAAACGTTACCGCCAAGTGTAAAAAAGACGACACAGCGGACAATTTGCTACTTAAAGACAGAAAAACAAAAACGAAATAATGAAAAGTCGATGCACAAAACTGCACATTTGCAAGCCCCGACACACAAGCCGATGCTTCAGCTTGCAAAAGAGCAGTTTTCTTGCCAACGCACCGCAGGAAATTGATACATTTGTAGTTATTTGAAAAGGATTAAAAAAATGAATTTAGACCAATATATTGACAATATAAACCAAAAGTTCAAAGCTGGAAATGCGACTGAACATACTTTTCGTGGAGTATTAGAACAGCTAATTGAGAGTATTATACCGACAATAAAAGCAACCAACGAACCAAAACGACAAAGCTGTGGCGCGCCCGACTACATTTTAACCACAAAAGATATTCCCGTTGGTTTTATCGAGGCAAAAGATATTGGCGACCGTGACCTTGAAGGGCTCAAAAAAACAGGAAACAAGGAACAATTCGACCGTTACAAAGCGTCGCTTAGTAATCTGATTTTTACCGATTATCTCACTTTTATACTTTATCGCGAAGGAGAATTTGTAAGCACAATTACGATTGGCGAAATTACCGACAAAGGCATTAAGCCGCTGACAGACAATTTTGCAAGTTTCGAGAATTTTATCAAAGATTTTTGTTCGCATCACGGACAGACCATAAAAAGCTCCAAGAAATTGGCAGAAATGATGGCGGGCAAAGCTCGTTTGCTGTCGGAAGTGATTGAAAAAGCGTTGAACAGCGATGAAGAAAACAGCGAAGACAGCACGCTGAAAGACCAAATGAACGCTTTCAAGGAAATTCTTATCCACGACATTACGCCCAAAGGATTTGCCGATGTGTATGCGCAAACCATTGCGTATGGTATGTTTGCTGCACGACTGAACGACCCAAGTTTAACCACTTTTAGCCGACAAGAAGCAGCAGAACTCATTCCCAAATCGAACCCATTTTTACGCAAACTCTTTGGTTACATTGCCGGAATAGATGTGGACGACCGTATAAAATGGATTGTGGACGACTTGGTGAATATATTTTTGGCGTGCAACGTAGAAGAAATGTTGAAAAACTATGGCAAAGCCACCAAAATGGAAGATCCAATTATCCATTTTTACGAAGATTTTTTGAGCGAATACGACCCCAAACTACGCAAAGCGCGTGGCGTATGGTACACGCCTGCACCTGTAGTAAATTTCATAGTGCGTGCTGTGGACGACATTCTAAAAACCGAATTTGACTTACCACAAGGACTTGCCGACACAAGCAAAACAAAAATACAAGTGGGCGTTCAATCCACCGACAAACGCTATTCCGACAACATTAAAAAGATTGAACAAGAAGTACATCGTGTTCAGATACTTGACCCAGCCACAGGAACAGCCACTTTTTTAGCGGAAATTATCAAACTGATTCACAAAAAATTTGAAGGGCAACAAGGCGTTTGGAGCAACTATGTGGAAAATCACTTAATTCCACGATTGAACGGATTTGAGTTGCTAATGGCAAGTTACGCTATGGCACACCTTAAACTCGATTTACTATTGAAGGAAACAGGCTTTAAACCCACCAAAGAGCAGCGTTTCCGTGTGTTCCTGACTAATAGTCTCGAAGAACATCATCCCGATACAGGAACACTCTTTGCCAATTGGTTAAGCTCCGAAGCAAACGAAGCCAACCGCGTGAAACGTGATACGCCCGTAATGTGTATTATCGGAAATCCTCCGTATAGTGGCGAAAGTGCCAACAAAGGAGAGTGGATTATGAAGCTGATGGAAGATTACAAAAAAGAACCAGGTGGAAAAGAAAAACTGAAAGAACAAAACTCGAAATTTATAAATGACGATTACGTTAAGTTCTTGCGTTATGGTCAACATTTTATTGAAAAAAATGGAAGTGGTGTTTTGGCTTTTATCAATCCGCACGGTTTCTTAGATAATCCTACATTCAGAGGAATGCGCTGGAATTTACTGAAAACCTATGACAAGATTTATACAATTGATTTACACGGAAATAGCAAAAAAAAGGAAACTGCTCCCGATGGAAGTGCCGATGTTAATGTGTTTGATATTATGCAAGGTGTTTCTATTAATTTGTTTATAAAGACAGGAAAGAAAAAATCCAATGAATTAGGCAAAGTTTTTCATTTTGATTTATTTGGTAAAAGAGAATATAAGTATGATTTTCTAATCGAAAATTCAGTTAGTTTAATTCAATTCAAAGAATTACCTAATGTTGCACCAAATTATTTTTTTGTAGATAAAAATTTCAGTGTAAAAAACATATATGATAAAGGATTCAATGTTATTGATGTATTTAAAATAAATTCATTAGGCATTCAGACCCATCGAGACTCTTTAAGTATTGATTGTTCAAAACAAAATTTAGCTAACAGAATATCAGATTTTTATAATTTAAATATCAGTGACTTAGATCTTATAAAGAAATATGATATTAATGAAAATAGTGAATGGAAATTAAAAGATAAAAGGAAAGGACAATTTGAAATTAATAAAATTGTAAAAATAAATTACCGACCTTTTGACACTCAATTTATGTATAATGACAAATATATAGTTGATAGAACCAGAGAAAGTATTTCAAAACATTTAATAGGCAAAGAAAATATTTGCTTAATTGTATCGAGACAATGCGTTTCTGATTGGAGATATGTTTTTATATCAAACTATATAATAGAATCTAACTTGACAGGTACAGCAGGTAGATTTGGTTCAGGTAATTTTTTCCCTCTATATTTCTATTCAGACAGAAATACCCAACAAAGCATAGATCAAACAACCGAAAGAACACCAAACTTAAACTTAGAAATCGTCAATCAAATAGCTGAGAAATTGGGATTAAGGTTTACAAACGAAAAAGAAATAACTGAAGGTACATTTGCCCCAATTGATATTTTGGATTATATCTATGCTGTTTTGCATTCGCCCACTTACCGTGAGAAATACAAAGAATTTCTAAAGATTGATTTTCCGAGAGTTCCTTACCCAAAAGATGTAGAAACATTTTGGCAATTAGTAAAATTGGGCGGAGAAATTCGTCAGATTCATTTGTTGGAATCGCCCACCGTAGAACAATACATCACGCAATATCCGATTGACGGAACAAACGAAGTAAGTAAACCAAAATACGAAAACGGCAAAGTTTACATCAACGACGAACAATATTTCGACAATGTGCCCGAAGTGGCTTGGAATTTCTTTATTGGCGGTTATCAACCAGCCCAAAAATGGCTCAAAGACCGCAAAGAACGAAAACTGGAATTTGAAGATATTTTGCATTAG
>JBDHYS010000080.1:0-6727 GCA_039811505.1 Paludibacteraceae bacterium
TGATTCGAGTGCAAAAGCATACTATTTTCAACAAGCACAAAACGGTTTGTACGTTCGTCAGGCAATTATCAGTAAAATGTTGAACATTGAACCGTAAAATTTCAATTAATAAGAAAAAATCAATTTAGAAGATATGAAACATTTGCAAGTGGCTGCACTTAAAAGTGGAACTGTGATTGATCACATTCCGGCTGATAAATTATTCAAAGTATTTTCGATTCTTAGATTGGAAAGGTCGAAAGATACGATAACCGTTGGGAATAATTTGAATAGTAAAACAATTGGTAAAAAAGGAATAATCAAAATAGCCGACCGTTTTTTGAAAGAAGATGAAGCAAATAAAATTGCTTTAATTGCTCCTAATGCTAAAATAAATATCATTCGAGATTATGAAGTAGTGGAAAAAAGAGCTTTGGATTTGCCCAATGAGGTAAAAGAAATTGTGCAATGTCCGAATCCTGCTTGTATCACAAATCATCAGCCTGTTTCGACCTATTTTCACGTTATTTATGAAAATAAAAACTCCATCCGTTTGAACTGTCATTATTGTGAAAGGGATATAAAATTGGACGAAGTAAAAATTAAATAAAAATAGTTCTTGATTATGAAATTACAATCTAAAAAAACAGTTTTCATCTTCGTTTTTTTCTTGTTATTTTCGATGCTTACTTTTGCTCAAAATAGAATTGAGAATCTGAAACAGCATGTTTACACACTTTCAGCCGATTCTATGTTGGGACGTGGAGCAGGTTCGAGAGAAAGCCGTATCGCAGCTCAATATATTGCGAAGCAATTTGAAGAACTTGGTTTAAAAAAATACAATAATGATAGTTTTTATCAACTTTTTGGAAAATGGAAAAATGATGGTGGATATAAAAATATTATTGGCATTATTGAAGGAAACGATTCTTTGCTGAAAGATGAATTTATACTTATTGGTGCCCATTATGATCATATCGGATTTAAAATAAAAAACAACGATACCATTGTTTACAATGGAGCTGATGACAATGCTTCGGGCATTGCAACGCTGATTGAAGTGGCTCGAAGTCTGAGTGAGAGAAAAGAGGAGTTGAAACGGAGTGTAATTTTTGTTGCTTTTGATGCGGAAGAAATCGGTTTAGTAGGCTCAATCGACATTGTAAAACAAAAAATATTTCCTTTACATAAAATAAAAATGATGATTAGTGCCGATATGGTTGGTTGGTACAAAGCAAACAAAGCCGTAGAATATGCTGGAGTTGGTTCTTTTGTGGACGGTGAAAAAATTGTAAAGAATCCCCAACTAATTCCAGAAGGTTTAACAATAAAAACCGAAAATTTTGAAAAAAATATCCTTGTTGCAACGGATACAAAACCTTTTGCTGAAGTGAAAATTCCCACTTTGGCTGTTACCACCGGATTAAAATCACCTTATCACAAACCAGAAGACGATGCACATTTGATAGATTACGAAGGAATGGATTTGATTGCTAATCATTTGGAAAACTTGCTAATTGAATTTTCTATAATGGAATCGATTGACGCAACTGGAAAAGTAGCCAACAAACATAAAAGCACAAAAAGTGTGTATGAATTTGGAATAATTTCCGGAGTAGGAAGTAATTATCATTATTATACCGATGGAGCTTTAGATGGAAAATCTTCGCTTGCTTATACGATTGGGATTTCAAACCAGATAAATATGGGCTACTTTGCGATTCGTCCCGAAATCCTTTTTGAAAACTTGACAGCTCAACATCCAAAAGGTGAAATCGTTACGCAACATCTTACGATTCCGTTTAATCTGGTGTTGCAAAATAAAGATGCACTTGCGGGAATGGAATTTTTTATAGGACCTTATTATTCTACTATTTTTAAAGGAAAACAAGGAAAAGCACCAATTGATTTTTCGATTTACAACAAAGAACTTTGGGGTGTGAATTGGGGATTTAGCATTCGGACAGGAAATATTGTGATGGGTTTTACAAAAAGGACGCAAATAACCAATTTTGACAAAGCACCAAACGCTGACAATGCTTTTGTACGAAACAGAACTTCGTATTTTAGTGTAGGCTGGGTATTTTAATTTTTTTTGAATTTGAAAAATTACGCTTAAATGAAATTTTACAGAAAGCATGTTTCTTGGAAACCCGGAACAATGATTTATCCGCTTCCGGCTGCAATGATTTCTTGTGGAGAATCGGAAGAAGAATATAATATCATTACAATCAGCTGGATGGGGACGATTTGTACGAATCCGCCAATGTGTTATATTTCTATTCGACCTGAGCGTCATTCGTATGAAATAATCAAACGTACAGGTGAGTTTGTTGTAAATTTGACCAATGAAAAACTTGCTTATCATACAGATTGGTGCGGAGTGAGAAGTGGTAAGGATTATAATAAATTTAAGGAAATGCGTTTAACTCCCAAAATGGGCGAAGAAGTGAAAGCTCCCATTATCTTGGAATCGCCACTTTGTATCGAATGCCGTGTAAAAGAGATAATTCCACTTGGTTCGCATCACATGTTTATTGCTGATGTTGTCAATGTACAAGCAAAAAGGAAATATCTTGACAACGAAACCGGAAAATTTGATTTAGCCAAAGCAAAACTTATCAGTTATTCTCATGGACATTATTATAAATTGGGAGAAGAGATTGGTCGGTTTGGTTGGAGTGTGAGGAAAAACAAAAACACCACTTCTGAAAAATAAGAATGGTGATTTTTGTCTGATTATTAGCTCTTTATGGGTAGTTTAATTAGTGCTCACTCACATATTTGGGGATATTACTTGTAAATTATCTTTTTGTTATTATCTTTGACTTAATTTTAAAATCTAAATTAACGAGTGATGAACTGTACACTCGAATTAACTGCAAATACCATTTATTAACGATACACTATATTCCTGAGTAGAGCAGGAAAAGTGTCATTTTACATCTATTTACCATGGAGAAAACCAAACTGCTTCTTGTTCGATTTCAAAACACACTACCTTGTCATTAATTGGAGGCGTTCCGGGGCGCGATTATCAATTCGTTGCAGGAGAATGACATTCTGTTTCACAATCACACATCCGACGAAGGAGGCTTAATATACGCTTATCCACTCATACAATACAAACGAATCAACAGCAAAGCGGCAATACTTTGCTTTGGAACAGGCACTGAGTCCATTGGGAAACTTTTTCAACATGCCGATTTTGACCTCAATCTGAACGGGAAACACGAGAAATTTTCTATTGACAATATCTCGGAGTACAATTACCAGGCTCAGGCATGGAACACGCGTTTCCGATACAGTATTCGCAAATGGATGGCGCTCAATCAGGATAATTATGAAAAATACATCCGAATAGAAAGCATGGTGGAAAAAACTCAATTTTTAGAGCAAATCCTTCGCGGCAATATCTTGTCATTTGCGAAAGGCCTGGGAATATTTATCGACAAGCAAGTGGAATGTGTCATCACCCAACTAAGCGAACCAACCGTAAAACGCTATAAAGACGTAAAATTAACGATGTTTGACGCCGAATTTACCACCAATGTTTCTATCCCCGACTATGCGGGATTAGGCAAAGGCGTGAGCAAAGGCATGGAGTAATAGTAAGGAAAAGAGAAAAAAATAATCAATAAAAAAATATAATAGGCTTATGGAAAATGACAAAAAGTATTTGTATGCGGCAGCAATACAAGGAATACAAGGATTTATAATGCAGACCGACGAACTGAAAGATATTGTAGGTGCCCTCTTCTGACTCCGAGAGCAATTCCACAAAAACAAGGATTATAATGAGCTAATGATGACAGAAAAAAAGTATCACTTTAGTCCATTATCCCATTTTTTAAAAACAAACGAGGCTGCCTTTTTAAGACAACCTCGTTTTGATACTTAAATAATTTGGTCAGAATGATTTTACTATTCCGTAACTGCAGTTTCCCAAACTGTATTTGCCATCCTTTTGTAACCATCGTAACGCCATTTGGCATTTCTTTCAGCTTCTAAGAATAATTCTTTTGCTTCTTCAGGATATTGTTTCAATAACGAAGTGTAACGAACTTCACCACGAAGAAAATCTTGGAATTTGCTCCAATCCGGCTCTTTACTGTCTAATTGCATCGGATTTTTGCCTTGCTCTTCCAAACGTGGATCGAAACGATACAAATGCCAATAACCACATTCTACTGCCAATTTTTGTTCAGTTTGAGCTTTGCCCATTCCGGCACGCAATCCATGACTGATACAAGGCGAGTAAGCAATCACAACAGATGGACCATTGTATTCTTCTGCTTCACGCATTGCTTTTAGAGTTTGTGATTGATTGGCTCCCATCGCAATTTGTGCTACGTAAACATATCCATACGTTGCTGCAATCATTCCCAAGTCTTTTTTGCGAATCCGTTTTCCAGCTGCGGCAAACTTTGCAATGGCTCCTACAGGGGTTGATTTGGAAGCTTGTCCGCCGGTATTGGAATAAATTTCTGTATCGAGAACAAGAATATTTACATTTTTACCGGAAGCAATAACGTGATCCAATCCGCCAAAACCAATATCGTAAGCCCAACCATCGCCACCAATAATCCATTGAGAGTTTTTGATGAGATAATGTTTAATATTTTCGATTTCTTTGCATTGTGGAATCGTGCTAATTTTAAGAAGTGGTGTGATTTTAGCTTCTAATTCGGTGGTTTTTTCTCCATCAAATCTATTTTCAATCCATTCTGTAAACAATTCTTTCAATTCATCAGAACAAGCCGGATTTTCCATGCTTTCATTCATTAATCTTACGATACGAGCTTGCATATTTTCTTCGGCGATAACCATTCCCAAACCGAATTCGGCATTATCTTCAAACAATGAGTTTGCCCAAGCCGGACCGCGTCCATTTTCAGAAGTGGTGTAAGGAGTAGAAGGTGCAGATGCAGAATAGATTGAACTACAACCGGTTGCATTTGCAATCATTTGTCTTTCTCCAAATAATTGTGTGGCTAATTTTACATAAGGAGTTTCACCACATCCGGAACAAGCTCCAGAAAATTCAAATAATGGAGTTGCTAATTGGGTGTTTTTTACATTTCCTTTCACGTTTACCAAATGCTGTTTGGATGTAACATTCTCGGCACAATAATCCCAATTTGCTTGATTTGGAAGTTGTGATTCAATTGTTGTCATTTTCAATGCTTTTCCTTGTTTGTTTCCGGGACAAACATCAACGCAGTTTCCACAATCCATACAATCAAGTACATCAATCTGAATGCGGTATTTCATTCCTTCAAATCCTTTTCCATTTGCTTTTAGCATCTCAGTAAACGGTGCTTTCGCTTGTTCGTTTTCATCTAAAACGAATGGACGAATTGCAGCATGAGGACAAACATAAGCACATTGATTACATTGAATACAATTATCAGCTTCCCATTCCGGAACAAATGCGGCAACACCTCTTTTTTCGTATTTTGTTGTTCCTTGTACCCACGTCCCGTCTTCACGTCCTTTGAAAGTTGAAACCGGAAGACTGTTTCCATTTTGCGCATTTACAGGGCGAACAATATTACGAACAAATTCAGGAACATTGTTGTCAATTTCTGCTTCATTGGATAAATTAGCCCATTCTGCAGGAATTTCTACTTTTGTATATTCAATTCCTCTATCTACGGCGGCGTAATTCATATTCACGATGTCTTCACCTTTTTTACCATACGATTTGACAATGGCTTTTTTCATCTGTTCAACTGCCAATTCGTAAGGAATTACGTTTGTGATTTTGAAAAATGCTGATTGTAAAATAGTGTTTGTTCTGTTTCCTAATCCAATTTCATAAGCAATATCGGTTGCGTTGATGATGTAGAAATTGATATCGTTATCGGCAAAATATTTTTTCACATTGGCTGGAAGATGTTTTTTTACCTCTTTTTCATTCCAAACTGTATTGAGTAAGAATGTACCGCCTTTTTTCAATCCTTTTGTAACATCATATAATCTTAAATAGGCTTGAACATGGCATGCTACAAAGTTTGGTGTTGTTACTAAATAGGTAGAACGGATTCTAAAATCGCCGAATCGTAAATGTGAACAGGTAAATCCACCCGATTTTTTCGAGTCGTACTCAAAATAAGCTTGTGAAAATTTATCTGAATTATCTCCGATAATTTTAATAGAGTTTTTGTTTGCCCCAACGGTTCCATCTGCACCTAATCCGTAGAATTTTGCCTCGAAAACTCCTTCTCTTCCAAGTGAAATTTCTTCTCCTAATGGTAATGAAGTAAATGTAACGTCATCTACAATTCCTACTGTAAATTGATTTTTTGGTGTTGGTAAAGCCAAGTTTTTGTAAACTGCCAAAACTTGTGCAGGTGTAAAATCTTTTGAAGAAAGCCCGTAACGTCCTCCCACTACCAAAGGTTGGTTTTCAGTTCCATAAAGAACATCTTTTACATCTAAATAAAGTGGTTCGCCGGTTGCTCCGGGTTCTTTTGTTCTATCCAAGACACAAATTCTTTTTGCGCTTTTTGGCAATACTGCTAAGAAATGTTTAGCCGAAAAAGGACGGTATAAATGAACAGAAATCAATCCAACTTTTTCACCTTTTTCATTCAAATAATCGACACCTTCTTTAATTGCTTTTGTAGATGAACCCATTGCAATTACTACTCTGTCTGCATCTTCTGCACCGTAATAGTCAAATAAACCGTGCTCACGACCGGTAATTTTTCCCAATTCATTCAGATAATGTTCAACTACATTG